>JAYYRF010000164.1:0-10813 GCA_036127535.1 Myxococcota bacterium
AATGCTCAAGCGCACAATCTGCCTGCACATAAATCTTTGTTTGCTCTACGCTTTGCTGCTGGAGATCTTGTACGTTCTGATCTCCCATCAAGCGACCCTTCTCCAAAACGACAACTTGATCGCAAATCTCGGAAAGCTCTGCCAGGATATGAGACGATATCAATACCGCCTTACCCATATCAGCGACCACCCGGAGCAATGAGCGCAGTTCAATCCGCGCGCGCGGATCCAAACCCGCCGCCGGTTCGTCCAAAATCAACAACTTGGGATCGTGTATCATCGTCACGGCCAAAGCCGCCCTCTGTCGCATCCCTTTCGATAAAGATGTACTTTGCTTTTCCATCAGCGGCGACAAACCCGTAAAGTCGACAACGTCTCGTATCGCCTTCTCTTTTTCATTCCCGCGCAAACCGTGTGCAGCCGCGTAAAATTCGATTAAGTCCCTGACGGTGAGGGCATCCTCCATCTCAAAATGATCGGGCATAAAACCGATGGAAGCACGAACCTCTCTGGGATGAGTGAGTACGGAGTGACCATTGACCCACACCATGCCTTTGTCGGGCAACAAAAGAGTCGATATGATCCGCATAGTAGTGGTTTTACCAGCACCGTTGGGTCCGATAAAG
Source organism: Myxococcota bacterium (assembly GCA_036127535.1). Taxonomy (GTDB): domain Bacteria; phylum Myxococcota_A; class UBA796; order UBA796; family UBA796. The sequence continues at coordinate 627 of JAYYRF010000164.1, forward strand.
CCACAGATCATCCCGGGATTCACCGAAAAGGACAAGTCTTGAACCGCTTTGACACCGCGAAAGGACTTATACAGTTTTTCTACTCGTAAAACAGTCATTATTCGGTCACTCCCAAAATCGTAATCTCGTTGGATGACGGTTGAAAACGATACCCCATATCGACGGAAAAGGGGCTTTTGAATAATTCAGCTACATACGTTCCCGCGGGCAGCTCACTGGCCGATCCTTGGCTCATTTTTGTCAACGTGTACTGTAGATCTTCGGACAATTCATTACGAGACTCTAGTGTAGCTACCTTCCCAACACCCAAGTCATCGGCGAACCACAAAGAGCCATCTTGCGAACGATAGTATATTTTTTGGATGGGTACCCCCAATGCGTTTTGGATCGTTCCATCGTCGCCGAATTCGATCCGTAAACGCGTAGAATCGTAATGCAAAAACCGAAACAATCGGAGTTGCCGGTCTGGTAGTAAGGAACCAAAGATCGTCTGCTCGCCTGAAATTCCCCAGTCGACTTGTATGTTGGAGAGGCTCTCAAAATCAGCTCGGTGTAACGTCTGCGGAATCGAAGTCGGTTTCTGGAAACGTACGTTGCTAAACAAACTCTCCATGCCTTTGCGGCCAAACCTCTTTTCGCGCTGATCCAAAAAGATATATTCCAAGCGATCACCGTAGACCAAGTTTCCGAAGTATACCTTTCCAAACACCAGCACGATCACAGCAGTCACCACTGCAATGGCGATCGAGCCAACAATAAAACCCATTTTACGCCACCGCTGCAGTAAGAACGGCCCGATCAAAAGCAGTAACAAAACCACGCCCAAAATGGAAATAAAAATAATCCTTTGCTCGCCAGCAAAATCGTTCGAAAACTCGAAATCATCCAGATAACGATGGCGCATAGAGTAAAGGAACGCCAAGTGGCTTACAGAGGGAGCTTGGGGGGGAGAGAGAATAATCTCACCAAAACCCACCTGATGTCGTTCCATAAACAAAGATAAATTGCGAAATTGAGGAACGGGATTCCTCGAACTGAGCGGACGCAGCGATAGACCGTCAGAACTCAAATCACCGGTCGAATTGTATGACAATCGGTAAGAGGTCTTTGAATCCTCCCCCAACCAACGTTTCAGGTCTTCTTGGTCTACTTTTTCGTGATTGTAGATAAAAAGACTCCCTCCCATTTGTACCCAACGGAGGATGGGACGCAACTGCGGTGAAGGGATCGGTAAAACCGTTGCGTCTAGCATGACGACATCCACGGAATTGTAGGCTCCTTCTATGGTAGGAAGTCCTTTGACGGGAACTCGTATATTGGATGAATCCAAGTAATCTTGGTTGTCTTCGACGAGTTCCATCCAATAGGGAGAGGCATTTGCGATGACGAACCACGAAAAGTAATCACCCGAGAAATCGACACTTTTGTTCCCCGTATTGATGTTGACCTCTCCATCTTTGGTTCGAAGCTCTACCCACCATTGACTGTAATTATCGAAGGGTAGAAGAATTTCTTTTTTCACGCTGGAATTCGGAGGCAAGAGAAGGTTGTGGCGAATCTTACCGCTAGCGGATCTCTGATGTAAAAAATCAACCACGACCTCGTTCTCTTCCGGTAGAGTATTGGTAACCTCAAACAGAACGGGAACCCAACCCTCTCGCCGTGAGGAGATCGGCATCACCGCTAATTCCATTAAAACAGTCCCTTCTCCGGCTTGTAATCGAACGCGATTTTGTTTAGGTGGAATGAATTCGGGAGATGCGAATGCAGAGAACCAGGCGAGAAGAAAAAGAATCATGCTGGCATATCCAACTGAGGCATAGACTCGATCACTTTTTCCGTAATCTTTTGCGCGTCCCAGCCTTCCAACCTCGCTTTATAGTCCAAAGCGATGCGATGTCCCAAAATGTGAGGAGCGACGGCGATAATGTCGCTAAATCCAACATTCGGTTTGCCTTCGAGTAAAGCGTGAGCGCGTCCTGCCTCTGCCATGCCAATCGCAGCGCGTGGGGACGCCCCGTATCGTACAAAACCTTTGACTTCCGGACATGCCCAAGTCGAATCAGGGTGTGTAGATTCCACCAAGCGCCCGATAAATTCGGAGACAGCTTCGGGTAGGAAGATCGCTCCCACGGTATGATAGAGATTCTGCAATTCGCTTTGGGTAAGACACGTTGTAGACCGCGGCGCAATTCCACGACGACGTTTCGAAATGATCCGAGACATCACGTCCGCATCAACCCGATAGACCAAAAGTTTGAACAAAAAGCGATCGAGTTGTGCCTCGGGTAACGGATAGGTTCCCTCCAAATCGATGGGGTTTTGGGTAGCCATCGTCCAAAAAGGATCGGGTAGCATGTGTGTCGTACCCAAAACGGTCACGCTTTGCTCTTGCATCGCTTCCAGCATGGCCGCTTGGGTTCGTGGAGAAGCGCGATTGATCTCGTCCGCGAGGATGAGATTGCCGAATATAGGCCCCTGCTTGAAAACCATTCGCCTTTTGCCTTGTTCCTCTTCCAAGATGGGTGCACCCGTAATATCGCTCGGTAGAAGGTCGGGGGTAAACTGTATGCGTTTGAAATTCAAACCCAGTAGACCCGCTAGCCCTTTTACAAGTTCGGTTTTTCCCAAACCGGGCAATCCCTCCAAGAGAACATGCCCCTTAGATAGACAGGCGACAACGATCATACGAATCAATTGTTCTTGGCCAAAGATGCGCTTGTTTAAACCGTCTACAATGCGATCAGCCAAGGATTTGGCGTGTGCGATCTCTTCTTTTGATAACAGTGCCATGGATATCTCCTACTCTGAAAAAAATTGTTGTACCACCGTGCGGTGCTTGGGGGGAATCACACTCTGATCGACAGCCTCCCCCTTGGAGTTCATGGCCGTTGGACTCACACGACCATCGATGCGTGCAGGCTCTTGTGGGTTTCCCAATACGACTCCCATATCGATCACATTTTCGAGTTCCAGTTGATTAGAGGACTGAAAACCAGCATCTTGGAATTGAGAGATCAAATCATTTCTCTTCTCTCCATAAGTCAGGGTCGAAGAACCTCCTCCACGGCCAACCCCTTGTCCTTGACCCTGACCCTGACCCTGTCCCTGGCCTTGGCTTTGGCCCTGCCCCTGGCCTTGCCCTTGCCCTTGCCCTTGCTGACCCTGTTGACCCTGTTGACCCTGTTGACCCTGTTGACCTTGCTGACCTTGTTGACCCTGTTGACCCTGTTGACCTTGTTGACCTTGCTGGCCTTGCTGACCCTGCTGACCCTGCTGCCCTTGTTGCCCCTGCTGACCCTGTTGACCTTGTTGCCCCTGTTGACCTTGTTGCCCCTGTTGCCCTTGTTGACCTTGTTGACCCTGTTGACCCTGCTGACCCTGTTGACCTTGCTGACCTTGCTGACCCTGCTGACTCTGCTGACTTTGTTGCATACTCTCTTGAATCTGCTGCAATACTTCTTTGCTCAACATTTTGTGAGATGCCCTTTGGGCACGCTCCACCTGCCGAGAGAAACGGTTGATTTCCTCTTGGTTCAACGAACCTTTTTCTATCTTCTCTTTGGTCTCTGTAGAGATGATTCCCTTTTGCTCCAACGATTCTGCCGCTTTAAAAAATTCTTTTTCGTCACCACTTGCGAGGGCACTCTCCATGTCCGCGATGGTTTGGGCGATTTCTGTAGCCATGTCATTAAGGATCTGCTCTGTCGAATCCAACATCTCTAGCTTTTGTTCCAACTCGTCGGAAGATAAATCGAGTTGGTGCAAATTTTGATCGAGCGACTCCAGTTGTGCATTTTCCTCGAGGAAGGCATCTTCTAACGTGTCGAGTTTCTTTTCCAGTTCGATTTTTTTATCGATGAGAAGACCCAGAGCCAAATTCTGATTCGACTCAAAGGTGGGCATCCAAAAACTCAATAAGACAAATAGAGCCGCCGTCATTGTGTAGAAAAGAATGTTTCTTTTCGACTTCTCGAAGTGAATGTCGACCTTTTCTGCTCGGCGCTTGGCATCATCGCTCCAGCGCGCATCCTCTAGCTCATACAGCGTCACCAAACCGCCACCGCCACCAGATTTTACATCGAGCCAAGTGTACGCTTGCTCACGTGTCATTCTATTCATGCTCGCCAATATGTAGGACCACGGAATCCAAAAGGCAAACAACCCAAACAGAACCAACGGTGAAATTGAGGTTCCAAGACGCAAGAGAATCGTCAACACACCAATAATCCACAAGAGGTGCCCTGCCATTTGAATCAATGCATTCAGAAAATGATCTCGAAAATGAATCTTGATGGTACGTTGAACAATTTTCTCTATCTTTTCCACAATGGCTCCCTTTATGAAGTTACCCAGTCGTTTTCAATAGAGCAACGGAATTCTATGCGTTATCTTTCGTTCAAGCCTATATTTAAACTTGAGCCCATGCGATATCTTTATGCCCTAATACTCATCTCTCTCCTTTTGGATGCATTCTTACTCGCACCCAAAAACATGGATGAAGAACAACTATGGAACCTTATTCTCGGAAATTATGACTCCATAGATCCCGCTCTTTTCTCTGTATTCATGATCATGGGTGTATTCCCCATATTGTGCGCTTCTCACCTTCTAAACGAAAAAACATCTCCTCCATATTGGCCATTTCTAATCGGTTCCTTCTTCTTGGGTTGCTTTGCCATACTTCCATTTTTGACCGTAAGAAAAAACAACATCTATCAACCGATACCTTGGCTTCAATCCAAATATTTTGGTTTTTTCTTTGGTACTCTTCTCTTGGCTCTTCTCTTTTACGGAATCAACGAGGGAGATTTGTATCTCTTTATTCAAGAATTTCAACACGACCGATTTGTTCATATCATGAGCTTGGATTTTCTTGCTTTTATCCTAACGCTCTCTATCCTAACGTATGAGGACCTCCGCAAACGCGAGACCGACCTGTACATATGGTCTTACACCCCCCTTATCGGTCCGATTATCTGGTTGTGTATGCGCGATCAATTTCCCATCAATCGATCGGATATAAACGAGAGAACGGACTGATCGCTCACACTCTCATCTATGTCCGAAAGACAAAACCATTGGGCGGGCAAAGCACCCTTTGATAAAACCATGGTTTGGGCCTGAAGAAGAAATCGAATGTCCCAGTGCTCGTGCGAGGGCTTTTCTCGTTTCCCCGGTACTTGGTGAACGGCCAAGTGAACCGTCTTCTGCAGCGAGACATCCACAATACCTGTTTCCTCGGCCAACTCCCTTTGCGCAGCGGCTTCAATACTCACGTCGCCTGCCTCGAGATGTCCCCCTGGCTGAATCCAACGCTGAAACTTCGGATGATAAATTAGTAGAAGCTGTGAAGAATCCGGCGAGAGAACGAAGGCCGATGCGGTAAAGTGTCCAGGACAGTAGCGCTGCGCGGAGAAGGATTCCAAAGAGAGCTTCGAGAGCATATACTCTTTCAGCATCTGTTGTTCTTTCTTCCGAAGCGTTTGTTCAAGCAAACAGCGATGGATGGATCGCAGCATCTTTTCAGACAACGTTACACCTAGATCTAAATTTCATACAAGTTTATAAAGTGATTCCGCTGCAATGGGATTTTACCGATCAACGAAACGTTTTGGTTGAGTTGGCGTGCAAAAACCTGCGTGACTAAGATTCTCCCGCGATGAGCGGAAAAGTTCATCATCCATCGCGCCAAGTAAAATGGTCCCGCCAGTTCCCAACCATCAACCGGTCGTTGTGTATCTCCTGAAATCCGAGCCACACCGGGAGCGATGCCGATGCTGGGCTGATAGCCAACCTCACGCGCGGACGAATGCATAACCTTAGATACGTTTGCCGCTTTTCGGACGGCGCTGCTCAGTCCGGTTTTTGCAACCCATACTCCGAGAAGAGATCCATCGTACCTCTCCCAAACTTCCCCTCCGCTTTTGACAATCTCTTCCGACCAGTACTGAATCAGATCGGACATCGCTGCTCGCGGAGACGCCATCGAACGAGGCGGATGAATTGCCTCTGCGGCTAAAATTACAACCGACGAAGGTGGTAAGCTCTTTCTGCGCTTGGGTGCTCTGCGGGTGGATTGGTTATCTCTGGCACTGAGTTCTTTGATGAATTCTGCAAGATTTTGGTTTGTGGCTTGGTGGCGCTCCTTCTTTATCACCTCTCCCAACGCACTCAACATCTCTTCTGCAGATCGAAAACGATCGTTGGGACGGCGTGCCAATCCTTTGAGTAGCAAGGCTTCGAGATCGTCCGAAATTTCGGGACGGTAGTTCCTCGGAGACGGTACTTCCGCACGACGAACCCGATCCAACGTCTCATTGCGGTCTTTGCACTTGAACAGACGACGTCCAGTAATCATTTCGTACAAAACAATACTCAAAGAAAAGAGATCCGTACGGCCATCCAGTTTCGCTCCTTCTACCTGCTCGGGACTCATGTACGCGTACTTGCCTCGAATCACCTGATGCTGCTCATCCAGCTGGAACTCAGCACGTGAAATTCCAAAATCTGTAATTTTCACCTCGCCTGCATAGGATACCAATATATTTTGGGGTGAGATATCACAATGAACGATGTTCATCGGGCGCCCCTCATCATCCAAGCAGCTATGTGCAAACTGAAGCCCTTTGAGGCCTTCTGCGCAAATCAGCAGGGCGAGATGAACCGGAAAAGGCTCAACCGAAGCCGAACGCGCCAGCAATCTCGACAGATCCAATCCTTGAACGTACTCCATCGCCATGAAATACTGCCCATTTCTCTCTCCTAAGTCGAACACCTGAACGATATTTGCGTCGCGAAGCTGTACAGCAATACGAGCTTCGTCGATAAAGAGAGTGATAAATTCTTTATCTTTGGCCAAGTGATCCAAAATCTTTTTGATCACCAGTATCTTTTCAAAACCTTCGAGACTTCTTTTCCGAGCCCGATAGACCTCAGCCATTCCACCGGCTGCAATCTTTTCTAAAAGTTCATACTCTCCAAAGACACCGATGTTTTCTTCTGACATACGGAACACCCTACTGAAATCGGCTATAGTTATTAACTATCGGCTTGATCGAAAGGTTGCATAAAATTTTTGTCTATACTTTTGAACGGAGGAAGAATGGACGTTCGTCTTACACAGTTCTCACATGGTGGTGGTTGAGGCTGCAAACTCGGCCCGGAGGATCTGGGCACCATCTTGAACCAGTTGCCGAAAAATCAAAACCACAATCTATTGGTTGGATACGAATATTCCGATGACGCGGCTGTGTATGCCATATCGAAAGATTTGGCACTGGTGCAAAGTCTTGATTTTTTCATGCCCATCGTCGACGACCCGTTTGTATTTGGTCAAATCGCGGCCAGCAATTCGATCAGCGACATATACGCTATGGGAGCAACACCGATTTTAGCCCTTGCCATTTTGGGATTTCCGGTCAAAAAAATTGATCCTGCCGTTGCGAACATCATCATGCAAGGCGGAAGCGATATCTGTCAAAAAGCCGGAATTCCACTTGCTGGCGGGCACAGCATAGATGATACAGAGCCCAAGTTCGGTCTATCTGTAAGCGGTACGGTTCACCCGAATCAGATGTGGAGCAACGCCGGCGCTCAACCCGGAGACAAACTGATCTTAACCAAACCTCTCGGCATTGGCATTATGGGATCATCCATAAAGAAAGGCGTGCTGTCTGCAGAAGGATATGCGCAATTTGTAAAGAGCACGACCACCCTCAACCGCGCGGCTGCGCAGGCGGGTCGGCGTATCGGCATACACGCAGCGACGGACATTACCGGATTTGGACTGTTGGGTCACAGCTACGAACTCGCGCGTGCGTCCAATGTCTCGATCCAAATCCAACGTAAAAAAGTTCCGGTACATGAAGAAGCCTTGTGGCTGCTCGACAAAGGGATCAAACCCGGAGCAACCGCACGAAACCAAAGGCATATCCGTGAACAAGCGAGTTATCATCCCGATCTCACCGAGCAAGATATACAAATACTCTGTGATCCGCAGACCTCCGGTGGTCTTTTGCTCTGCGTCAAAGAAAGCAGCGCAGAGGCGCTCGTACAAGCGTGCCAAGAAGAGGGAACGATCTGCGCAAGCATCATTGGCTCCGTGCAGGAAGGAGAACCGCGTATCAAAGTGAGCATGTAAAAAGAATCCATGCGGTCATCGAACTTCTACAAACGATGGATACTTATTTTCCAAAGGTAACGTTCAATGATAACTCTTAACACAGGCTCCCACGCGACCAAAGCGCATCTTTCACCGTTTGGGCTCATTTAATGGATAAACTCAAGACAATCTTACACAAGCATCAAGTTCACGGAAAACTCCGCAAAGAGCTACAGGCCCTTTGGATGGAAGACGAGCATGAAAAAACCGTCGTGGGGAATCTGGACGAGATAGAATCCACAACGACAAACGAATCAGAAACCCCGGCCGAGAGCGTTACCCTACCCGAGGGCTACAAGACGCTCGGAGAATTGGGTCAAGGCGGGATGGGCAAGGTTTTACGCGTACAAGATCTCGGTCTAAATCGTTCGGTCGCTATGAAACTCCTCCATCCCCAGCTCTCTGATTCCAAAATCTCCAAACTACGCTTTATCGAAGAAGCACAATTTTGTGCAAAGCTTCAACACCCAAATATCGTGCCGGTATACAGGCTCGGTCGCCTCCAAGAAAAGCAATACTACTTTACGATGAAAGAGATCGATGGACGCAGCTTGGGTTCTGTAATTCGTGAAGTACACCAATCGCTCGAGGATGGGAAATGGAGATTGTCCCCATCCGGATGGACTTTTCGACGGATCATTGAAGTATTGCACCAAGTGTGTAACGCCATGGCATACGCGCATCAACACCATGTAATCCATCGGGATCTCAAACCGGAAAACATTATGCTGGGCGCATATGGTGAAGTTTTGATTATTGACTGGGGCATCGCGAAAGACCTCACCACCCTGCCGACCCAAGATCCCAACGGTGAGTTCCGAGATATAACCGGAACTCCATCTTACATGGCGCCGGAACAAGCGCGTGGAGAAGTACACCGACTCTCTCCTCAATCTGACATCTATTCTCTCGGTGCCATATTGTATGAGGCGTTAACCGGAGGACCACCGTTCAATGCATCAACGCCCTTGGCCATCTTGAAGAAGGTCGTCGCGGGTCCTCCCCCCGCACTCGAGGAATCCGAAACATCATGGTTCGGTTTTGAATCCATGGAACAAGGCTCCCAGCGCATGCCGCCGGAGCTAAAAACGATTTGTAACAAAGCCATGGAGCGAGATCCACATCAGCGATACGGCTGTGCCGTGGAAATGGCAAAGGCCTTACAGGACTGGCTGAACGGACTTCAAAAACGCGCTCAAGCGATGGAAATGGTCGAGCGCTCCCAGCAATTACAAGATGAGATCTACGAACTCCTACAACAATCTGGCCAGCTTCGTACGGAGGCAGCGGCATTACTGGAGAATGTTCCCGAATGGGAGTCCGATGATAAGAAGCTCGATGCATGGGATAAACAAGATGAGGCAAAAACGCTTCGTGAAACCGCGCGCCTCAAAGAATTAGAAAGGGAAATGCTCTTGCATGGTGCCTTGGTACATAAATCTGACCTGCTAGAGGCCCATCTCGAACTGGCAGCCGAATATCACAAACGGCACAAAGAAGCAGAAGAGAATTCACAAAGCGATCGTGCTCTGCACCACGAAACCCGGCTCCGCGTTCATTTAAATCATCTCCCCAAACAGCACCGCGAACGCTATGTTTCCTACATCAAAGGGGATGGTACGCTGACCATTCAAACGGATAACGAAGAATCAACTTTCTACTTGGAGCCCTATCAAATACAAGGCAGGCGTCTACAATGCACGACTTCGAGGCCTATTGGAAAGGGTTCGATCGAACAGCTTCCGATCAAAATGGGCTCATATCGTCTGCGCATCATCACACCAAAACACCAATCGATCTTCTATCCCTTTCTCATCACGCGCAAACTGAATTTTGACCCTGCTTCCACACGCGCCAACAAAAAATTTGTCATACGAATCCCAAAAGACGACGAACTGGACGATATGGAATGCTATATTCCGGCAGGACCATTCCTGTACGGAGGAGACCCGAAGGCGATTAACGGTTCGAGCAAACAGCATATTTGGCTGGATGCATTCGTCATGCAAAAGTATCCCGTAAC
>JAYYRF010000165.1:0-5989 GCA_036127535.1 Myxococcota bacterium
GATCTTCATCGGTTTGAACATACGCTACGCTTTAAAAAGCAAGCCAATACCACTGCACGTTGTCAAGGAGCAACTGGTTGAGGGAGCGTTCAAAGAAGAGCAGCTACAGAGTCTCATGAAGCTTGTTTTGTGGGCCATCATTATACTTCCCTCTCTGTTGCTGGCGACGGTTGCCGCTCAACAGTGGTTGTACGCGCTCGCGTTTTTTGATTCGGTGCCCTTTGACAGTACGGATCCGATTTTTTCAAACGACATATCTTTTTACACGTTTGAGTTACCGATTATTCGTTTTGCCGTTGGAAGTTCGGTATCTATATGCATTTTGACGATGTTGATCACCGGCGCGCTGGTTGCGTTGAGAGATATATTCCTCGGTCAAGGGGCGGTACAATTACACAAAAAAGCCATCCAGCAACTGTTCGTTTTGGCCGGTATCCTCTTTCTTCTTTTTGGAATTAGCTGGTATTTGGATCGGTACGATCTATTGTTCTCGAAGTCTGGCGCCGTATGGGGTATGGGCTACACCGATATCAACGCGCGCGAGCCTGCGTTCTACGCTATGGCGATTTTATCTGTTTTGACCGCGGTACTGCTCTTTGTCTCTTCTCGCAGTTTGAAAATGCGTCTACCCGTAACTGCGATCGGAATTTATGTTGCGGCTCGGGTTTTGCTGACCAGCGCCTGGCCATCCATGATTCAAACATTGATGGTTGAACCCAGCGAATTGGAGAAGGAAACCCAGTATTTGGAGCACAACATACAATTCAGTCGAGAAGCATATGCTCTCAATCGCATCTCTGAAAATCCGTTTGAAGTGGAGAGCGAATTAAGCATGGATAGTATTGAAAGCAATCCCTTGACCATCAATAATATTCGGGTCTGGGATGATCGTCCCCTGTTGACAACGTATGGTCAAATTCAGGAGATCCGAACGTACTACGATTTTCGAGACGTAGACGTTGATCGATATGTTATCGATGGTCAATTGCGTCAAGTGATGCTTTCAGCGCGAGAACTCAATTACGATAATTTTAATGCTGAGGGGCGTTCGTGGGTAAATGAACACTTTCAGTATACGCATGGACACGGATTGACGATGAGTCCGGTAAACGTTGTCACAGAAGAAGGTCTACCCGATTTGTTCATCAAAGATATACCACCGCAATCGACCGATGCCGTCAAGAACGACATTCAAATCACCAGGCCGGAGATTTACTACGGAGAAAAGACCGACCGCTACATTGTCGTCATGGGTGGAATCGAAGAATTTGATTATCCAAAGGGGGATGAAAACGTTCTGACCAAGTATTCCGGTAAAGGAGGGGTCTCCATCGATTCCTTCTTCAAACGGGCTCTTTTTTGGCTATACTTCAGCGACATCGAACTCTTGTTCTCTCAGTACATCACGCCTGAAAGCCGTGTTTTGTTTCACAGATCTATACGAGAGCGGGTTCAAAAACTGGCACCGTTCTTATACTTTGACCGAGATCCGTATCTCGTAATCAATGATGAAGGCAAGCTCGTTTGGATTCTAGACGCCTAAACCATTACCGATAATTATCCTTATTCTGAACCGGTTAGTACAACCCAATACCGATACAATTACATTCGTAATTCGGTCAAGGTCATGGTGGACGCCTACGATGGCCGAGTGGATTTTTACATAGCCGATCCTTCCGATCCGCTCATCAAGGTTTACAACAAGGTTTTTCCGAATACCTTCAAATCCCAAGAAGATATGCCCAAGTCCATGAAGGAGCACCTGCGGTACCCGGTAGACTTCTTCAACATTCAAGCGAAGATGTTTAGTTCATACCACATGAAGCGACCCAACGTTTTCTACAACAAAGAAGACGTATGGGATACCCCCAAAGAGCTTTACGATGGTAAAGAACAACGCATGCAGAGCTACTATTTGATTATGAAGCTTCCAGGAGAAGAAAAAGCGGAGTTCGTTCTTTTACTCCCCTTTGTTCCCACACAAAAATCCAATATGATCGCTTGGCTAGCGGCTCGATCCGACGGAGAAAACTACGGTAGCCTTCTTTTGTATCAGTTTCCGAAACAGAAGTTGATATACGGGCCTTTGCAGATTGAAGCGCGCATCGATCAGGATCCGAAGATATCCCAACAGATCACGCTTTGGTCTCAATCGGGCTCGCGCGTTGTACGTGGTAATCTTCTCGTGATTCCCATAGAAGATTCTTTGGTCTATGTGGAGCCGCTCTACCTACAAGCGGAGTCGAGCCAGCTGCCGGAACTCAAGCGTGTGATCGTGTCGTACGATAAAAAGATCTCGATGAAACAAAATCTATCTGCAGCTTTGATGGACATCTTCAATGTTGAACAGAAAACATTGAGCGATTTAGAACGTACGGTAGCAAAATCGGAAACATCGCTCGAGGTGATTGGTTCGAGTGACTGGAAGGAATTGGCGCAGCAGGCGCTGGCTTCCTTTGAACGTGCGCAGCAAAAACAGCGAGAAGGGGACTGGTCGGGATACGGAAGCGAACTGAAATCTCTTTCTGAAATGTTGCAGAATCTCGAAGCGATCTCGCGTGAAGAAGCGACAATTGAGAGCCCAAAGGACACCTCAGGTTCCGAAGAAACCACACTTCCAAGTGCAGAATAACATCTTAGGAGGGGTAAGAATTCCATTGTTGGTACGGTTCTTGTGAGAGAGAAGAGTTGCTGTAGCGGTGATCGCTTGTGACATCTTCGCCGATCCACGAAGGCGTTTGAAAAGAGGTTTCCAGAGATGGAACCTCTATCTCTGCGAGTATCAACGGTTGATTTTCTCCTTCGAATTCGTCCACTTCCCATTGCCGTCCTTCAAATGAGAATACGAATCGCTTTTTGCGAATGCGCTTCTTGCACAAAGAGAGAAGTTCTTGTGCCTCAGAATATGGGATTCCATACTCGAACTCGGGTCGAACCGCACCTTTGGCTTTTCCCTTGATGGTTATGTATGCATTTTGATTCTTTAGACGAACGCGAACAACAGCCTCGGGGTTTGTACTGATGTAGCCTTGCTCGATTGTGTAGACCGTTGCATTCTCACGGTCTTTGCTTGCGAGCCATAAAGATGTATGAACAAGGAATTTATATTCGATTTCTATGGGCATTTTCATCCTCGATTTTGGCTATATATTGACAATTAAAATCTCTTTTTCCATTATAACTATTTTATAGGTTTATTCGATCAGAGGGACATTGAATGGTAGCACTTCTTCTCACGCTCTTTTTATGCGTTTTTCCTGGAAACGCACAAGAACCCAAACCACCTCCGATCGATCCGGAAGACCTTCGTTCGTGGTGGAAGGCGGCGGGGGAACTCCGAATGGGTGAATCGGCCTACAGAGTCGAAGATCTCAATTTCTCCGAAGGGGTTTGTTCTTTGAGTATGAAGGGTGGAATCATGATACCGGTATATACGGGTATTGCACCCGTATCTGAGCGTATGGTCGGATTTTTGTATGTAGGAGATGGAGCACTATCGGTTTCTTTTCCAAAACGGGCAGACGCTTGGTCTTTCTCAAATCATATGCACAAGAGAGCCAAATTAAGCTACGAAGAGCTTCTACCCATTGCGATGCAGCAAAAACCGTACACGGTGTCGATTGACAGAGGTATGATTTTATCGGCAGATCCATCCGTTCCCAAAATGATTTACAATTTGGAGCCAGTAGGGGGAGGGGTTTTCTTCGAAGAGAAAGAGGATGGAGAAGTCGATGCCACATATATCGTTACGGAGGGCAAGGGGAAGTTTCAAGCCCAGTTTGTAGCGACGAATCTACTCGCGGATCGCGCGGATTACTTAGAGAGAATCGGCATTGATCCGCGCGCAATGATTCGCCAAGACCGCCTCATGCATGAAACTCTGGGTTTTCCTGGCTTCCATTTGCGTTCCGTTGCCGATTTTCGAACCAAACAGCGTTTTCATGTGGCTGCACAAGAGGGAACCGTTGTGGATACAATGGCATATGACCGCTGGCTTACATGCTTTCGTGACGGCCGAGACGAGTCGAACACAGGATTCAAAGCGATGGCCTTTGCTCATGGTTTTGATTCGGACAAGCGTCGGCACTTCCAGCGCTTTTCGGGCATATCCTTTGAACAAGAGGCCGGAGAAGAACCTCCTCGCCCTTCGTTGAGAATGGAGCCGGTTTTCGCTGATAGTACCATTGAATTTGAACCGGCTCGAGGAGGAACCGACAAAAAGATCACGGTAGATTCTGTACTTACGCTGCGTGCGCATGGTGGGCCTCTACAATACGTCGCTATGCAACTTCCCACGGACGGTGCTCGAATCGGAACGTGGACGCTGGAACAATTGGAGACAGATGATGGTTCGATGAGTGCATGGGCAGGACTAAATTCCGATTTGTTTTACGCGAGTCTGTTCGCCAAATTAAATCCGGGACAAACGACCAACGACCTCAACAACAACGACTTGATTAATCAGATGAACAACGTGGCAGATACGCAGAACTCAGGGGCCGACTTGGGGAGCCAAGGAGAATCGGGAAATACGACAGAAGGTGGCATGTCCGGAGGCGGGGTCGATTTTAGTGCGGCGGAGCGTATTGAAGCAGACAATCCCTTTGCTGCAACACAATTGCCGGTTACCGAGCAGCAGGCCAACGAGCAAGAGATCAATGTCTATCAAGAAAGTGGATTTATATACAAGATTTTAGCCATCTTACCTGAACCCGTTCCGGAGGGAAAAGAGATTAAGATACACCTCAAATGGTCTGCTGAGCTTCCCTTTGCGAATCTTAGTCGTTTAGAAACCGCAGAGGGGATCAATGTTCGTTCTCGAGGAACGACTACTGGAATGAGAAGTTATTTGCCCGATTTATTACCTTCTCCGGGTGGAACAAAGTGGAACTTTCGCACGAAGGTTGGGGCTTCCGGTCGATACGGTCTCTTGCGCTCGCAGAGGATCGCTGCATCGGGCACAACCTCTAGAGAGTGGCAAGACGAAGGTTTGTGGAATTGGATAGAGACCAATGGGCGCGAAGCTATTTCTCCATCTGTAGGTCTTGGACGTTGGAAAGTCTACACTGAACCTCGTTCGAAGGGGATGCCGGCCGTTCGTGTCAACATGTTTCCAAAATCTTTCTCTTATGCCCAACAGGTGCCGTCCGAGGTTCGTCGTGTGGTCTCATTTTTACAACGATTCTTGCCGAGCTACTCGAGCAATGAAGTGGAGGTGGTAGAGGATAGCAATATATCTGTCCTGCAAGCGAGATACAACAGCCGTAGGCGCGGTATACCGGGTTTGGTTCGTCTACAGCGCTTTTCTGTCACGGGTATCGGTAGAACCGGCGGCGTAAGAGAAGAAAATCCATATGAGGCACAAACGCAAATCGCTTCTCAGATCGCTTCGCAATACTGGGGACAGTTACTCTCTCCCAACAGCTACCGCGATGACTGGATTCGTCATGCGATTCCGGATGCCTACGCGGGCTTCTACTTGCGCGGTGCATATGGTGCAGAGCAATACTTTAAAAATATTGATGCGCTGAGAAAGAAGCTGGAAAACCCAAAGACAATCATCGATTCTTGGAAAACGGCAGACGCCAAAAAGCGTTCCTATTCCTTGACGGGTGCGACCCCATATAGCGATGTTCCCTTACGTGTTCGGCAGGACTACGGATTCTATGTCTTTGCGGAGATGTTGCGTCTTCGAATCGGTAACCAGGCTTTCTTCAAAGCACTCGATGATATCGCTGAATTGCGAAAGAACAAAAGGGTCACGACAGAGCAAATTCAGTCTCAAATCGAAAAAGTTTCGGGTCAGTCTTTGAACGATTTCTTTGACTTTTGGATTCACGGGGGCAGAATCCCTTCGATTAAAGTGACGACGCGCGCAGATAAAAACAAAGACGGTAAGTATTTTTTCGGATGTATTGAGAGCGATTTACCCTTTGGGATACTCGAAGTTCCAATTCGAATTCATCAAAAGAAGCGTGCAACGGATGCT
>JAYYRF010000166.1:0-4654 GCA_036127535.1 Myxococcota bacterium
AAACAACTGTCTGGCTTAGATGGAATCTTAGTGCCGGGTGGTTTTGGAGAGCGCGGTGTAGAAGGCAAAATTCTATCCATCACCTATGCCAGAGAAAACAACATCCCATTCTTTGGAATCTGCTTGGGTATGCAACTGGTCGTGGTGGAATTTGCGCGTTCTATACTCGGTTTTCCAACCGCGAATTCTCGAGAATTTGATCCAAAGGCGAGTCACTTTTTAATTGAATTGATGAACGACCAGCATCAAGTAACGGAAAAAGGGGGCACGATGCGTTTGGGATCCTATCCATGTCAGCTCAAAAAGGGCTCACTGGCCGCAAAGATATACGGGAAAAAAGAGGTACAAGAACGGCATCGTCATCGTTATGAAGTAAACCCCCAATATTTTGATGCTTTGGAAGAGAAAGGATTGGTTGTATCCGGTAAAAGCCCAGATGGTCTGTTGGCAGAGATGGTTGAGTATAAGGATCATCCACATTTTATCGCGTGTCAGTTCCATCCCGAATTTAAAAGTCGACTGTTAGAGCCCCATCCTCTTTTTGTGAAGTTTGTCGCCGCGAGTCTTCGAACCAAAACAAAATGAATTGGTTTATCACCGCATTGGCATTGGCTTTTCCCCAAGGGATGAGTGGTGAGAAAACGACCCTTTCCTTTGAAGGTCTATCCGTGAAAGGAGAACGCTTTCTTTGGAATGGTAGCGATCTCGAGGTTACGGGGCATGTTTTGGTTGATTATGAAGATTTTCAAATACAAAGTCAGACATTGACGTTGCAGTTGAACGAAGAGCGCCAAATTTTATCCGCTTCCTTGGCTGGCCAGGTGGTTTTGAAACGAGGTTCTTGGCGTGGCGTAGCCAACCGCGTACAATGGAAAAAAGGTGAGTCTTGGATATCTATGCTCGGTTCAGCTCGATTGGTCGACACGCAGTGGGAGTTTCAAGGCGAGCGTATTTCCTTTTCTGTGGACACAGATCAGATAGAATGTTTGAATGACTGTTCCATCCGAGCGAAGCCCAACCCATGACATTTGTCGTTGAGAATCTGTCCGTCATACGAGGCGGAGAGAGAGTCGTAAAAGGCATCTGCTTTTCCGTTTCGGTTGGAGAGATCTTTGCTGTTCTTGGACCGAATGGAGCAGGTAAAAGTACATGTTTTGAGGCGATTGCTGGACTAAGAGTTACAGAGAATGGATCGTGCTCCTACAATGGTACACGTTGGCACGGGCCGTTATGGAAAAGGGTTCGTTTGGGTTTGGGGTATATGCCCCAAAGGAGTGTCGCGCTGTGGGATAGATCGGTCGAACAAAATCTGCGAATGGCGGTCAAGGACAAAGAGCATTGTGATCTTCTTTTAGACAAGGTTGGACTGATACACCGCAAATCTATTCTTGCGAGAGATCTAAGTGGTGGAGAGATTCGTCGCTTAGAATTGGCGCGATGCTTGGCGCTCGATCCAAAAGTGTTGCTATTGGATGAGCCCTTTGCTGCTTTGGATCCGAAGACAGTTTCTTCGTTTCAGGAATTACTTCGTTCATTGTCGGATCGAATTATCATTTTTACCGATCACTCTGCGGCAGCATCATTTCATCTTTGCGATCGAGCGCTGATCCTAGACAACGGTAAAATTCTTGCCTGTGGGTACCCAAAAGACCTTGCTCAGAACCCTCTAATTCGCAATCGGTATTTGGGCGTTGATTTTAAAATATAAATAGGTATAATAATTGCAATTAGGGTTTTTAATTCCAACCTATATTCGAGATTGACATGGAGCTTCGCCCACAACTTCAGCAGCAGCAAAAATTGGTTATGACGCTTCAGATGCGTCAAGCGATCAAGCTTCTCCAATTAAATAACCAAGAATTGATTCAAAGTATCGAAGAAGAGCTCCTTTCCAATCCCAGTCTGGAAGAGGATGCAAAAATCGAAACGATGAGCGAAGCGGAGATCGCACGACAACAAGACTTGCTACAACTCCAAAAAGAACTGACCGAGGAGAGGAATCATACTGCAGAGAGTGATACGCTTTGGGAATCCTTGCTCGAGAACGATCAGAGAGATCAGTCGTCCGTACATAATATGCGTGGTGGATTTATATACAATGAGTTGCCACCAATAGAGGCGAATCACTCTGTTTCGGCGACCTTAGCTGAGGAGCTTTTGGATCAACTTCGCATGGAGTATTGCACAGAGGATGAACGCTTGGCAGCCGAATTCATCATTGGTAATCTTGACCATAGGGGATATTTAGATTGCTCTTATGACGAAATTCAGCGGATTTTGCGAATTGACATGGATGATATAGAGGGAGCCGTCTTAATGATTCGAGAGTTTGAGCCCATCGGTTGCGGTGCTCGGTCTTTAGAAGAATGCTTGGCGTTTCAAGCAGAGATCAAATATCCGGAAGATCCTTTCTTCGTACCGCTAATTCATAATCATTTAAAGTTCCTTCAAAAACGATCCTATAAAAAGATTGCGGCTGCGATGGATATGGACGTGGAAGATGTGGAAGAGTACCATCAAATGCTCAAAGAGTTCGAACCATATCCCGGACGAGCTTACGATAGTACCCCTGACCAAAGTATCATTCCTGACATTAAAATCATGCAGATCGATGAAGAATGGCGCGTACTATCGAACGATGACGGCATACCGCGCCTGCGAATCAATCAGTTGTTTCAAAAGATGAAGATGCACAAAGAGGCGCACAGTTCGGCAGATAAAAGATTTTTAGAAGAAAAGATTAAAGCGGCCAAGTTTTTGATGGAAAATATCCACAAACGCGAACGAACCATCGTAAGGGTGATGGAGGCGATCTTGGTTCGACAGCTCGAGTATTTTGAATACGGTCCGGAGTATCTCAGGCCAATGATCTTACGCGATGTTGCAGACGATATTGGAGTACATGAATCAACGGTCTCTCGCATTACCAACGGTAAGTATGTAGAGACCCCGCGTGGCGTCCTCGAACTAAAGTACTTTTTCAGTTCGAGTATATCGCAGGTGGGTGGTTTAGATCTCGCTTCTGAAGCCGTCAAGGTTAAGATCAAGAAGTTGATCGCCGGTGAAAGTCAGAAAAAACCCTACAGCGACAATGCCCTGGTAAAGCTCTTGGCTGCAGGGGGCATCAAAATTGCGCGCCGTACCGTCACCAAGTACCGAGAAGCGATGAATATACCCTCTTCACGAGACCGAAAGGCGTGAACGGACGCGAAAAAGAAGAAAGAGCAAGAAGACCATTCCTCCAATTGGAGAGGTTTGGCATCGTGAGCCCGCACCCCGCAGTGTAGGACTTTGATCGCACGCATCCCCGACATTGTCGCCGTCTTCGTCGCTTTGATCCGGGTTGTACTCGTATGCGCAATTGTCACATATATCCCCAACACCGTCACGGTCGGTGTCAAAGCCATCGAAGTTGGCAATGGTTGGACAATAATCACATAGATCACCGACACCGTCATCGTCTTGATCTTCTTGATCGGGGTTAATAGCGCTGATACAGTTGTCACAAATGTCGCCTACACCATCTCCATCTTGATCGACTTGGCCGGGATCGGAATCGATCGGACACAGATCACAACCATCTCCGACTCCGTCTTCATCGATGTCGATTTGATCGCGATTAAAGACGGTTGGGCAATTGTCGCATTGAGAGCCGATACCATCTCCGTCTGCATCCGCTTGTGAAGCATTGGGAAATTCAGGACAGTTATCGCACGCATCTCCGATCCCGTCGTTGTCGCCGTCGAGTTGCGCGGTGTTGGCGGATAAAGGACAGTTGTCGCATTCATTTCCCACCATGTCTTGGTCGAGGTCGGCTTGTTCAGGGTTGTAAATTTCAGGACATACATCGCACGCATCCCCAATTTCGTCGTTGTCTACGTCACTTTGATGAGGATTATATACTTGGTAACAGTTATCACACGCATCTCCTTTGAGGTCGCTGTCCAAGTCTTTTTGATCAGGGTTGTATATATCGATGCAATTGTCACATACGTCGCCAACCGTATCGCAGTCTTGATCTTTTTGATCGGGGTTATAGTCTTCTGCGCAATTGTCGCAGGATAAAACCGCCGTAAAATAGGTGTTCCCGTTTGGATCGGTGAACTGAATATTACCGAATGATAGACCATCAAAGTCGGTATCGAGACTGCTAACGGGATAAGAGCATCCGTATGAGACATAGTCGAAGTAGTAGTCTGCATTTGGAAAAGGCATGCCATATGCATCAACATTATCCAAACAGGTTGGATCGGACAGATCGACTGGGGCTTCCAAAGAAGCATCGATGCTATTGCAATTATAGTCTTGCTCGACCTCAGTAAAACACTCTTGGGCGTGTATCAATCCAATTATTCCCAGTATGATCATGGTTGTTCCTCCTTGGGAGTATCTTCTGAAGGTTTTTCTTCTGATGATCCTTCGGTATCCTTCGGTGTGTCGTTTGGTTTGGATTCGTCGGATGTCTTTTGGGTCTCTTCTGGCAGATCCTCAAACATAAAGTCCTCTTCTTCTTCAAAATGAAACCCTTCGGGTTTTTTCGTCTCTTTCGGATTTTCCTTTAGTTCGGGGATAATCGAACGAAGTGGTGTACCGTCCCAAGGTTTGGTTTTCACATCGCGCAGTTCTGGGAGTGGCCCTGTAGCTGGATCTTGAC
>JAYYRF010000167.1:0-4025 GCA_036127535.1 Myxococcota bacterium
CAACCCCCACCGACGGTTTGTCAGAGGAGCAAAAAGAAAAACATGCGCTTCAGATTAAGGAAAGAGAGATCGCAATCGAGAATCTCAAAAAAATGAAGATCGACCGTAAGAAGCCGAAAGAGCAAACGTCAAAAGATTTCTACACGATATCGGACGAGGAAATTGATTTGGTGCGCAAAAACCTCAAGGAAATCGATAGTATCTTGGTTAGTACAATGTAGTAACTCTAATTTTAAGGGCTTTTCATGAAAAACGTACTCGCCTTTGGTGCCAGTAACTCCACAACATCCATCAATGCAAAACTCGCACGATACGCGGCAACGCGGCTCTCGAACGTCAATATTAATTTCATAGACCTCAACGACTTCGAGATGCCCATATTTAGCATCGACAGAGAGAAAGCAACCGGAATTCCCAAAGAAGCCTATCGCTTCAAGGAACAGATTCGCAGTGCCGAGGGCATCTTGATCTCTTTCGCCGAGCACAATGGAAGCTACAGCGTGGCTTTTAAAAATATTATGGACTGGGCATCTCGCATTCCCGGTGGTTTGTGGCTCGAAAAGCCCCTGTGCTTCTTGGCGACCTCTACCGGTCGTGGCGGCGCGAAAAGTGTACTGGAAGCCGCAACAAAACGCGCGCCGCGCATGGATGGACGCGTCGTGTCTCAATTCTCCCTGCCGAGCTTCAATCATACCTTTGATGCCGAAAAGGGCATAACCGAACCGGACTTAGCGCAGCAACTTCAAACAGCGCTTTCGATCTTTCAAGAGCATCTGAACACGCCTTGAGAAAGCACCGCGGCTTTCGCTGCCGCACTCCGATTGTAGACCACCCAATTCGTCACCCGAAGTATTCGGAAACGACACAAGAGCGACAATCGGTTTAAAGGAGGGTCAAACACCACACTACGGACAAGGCGCACACTGCCCATAGGTATCGTTGGGACCAGGTTCCCCCAAAGCCCACACCCGATTGGCATAGCTGTAATAGTCGGTGACCGGAGCGCATTCCGCACCGTTTTGCATTTCGGCAATGAGACTTTCATACTGACCGTTTAGAACCCAAAGATACTGTAGTTCTTGTGATGGTTCCGGACGCGTGACGCTCCACGTACCGTCACCGTTATCTGTAGCCGCAACGGCCTGTGCTGGCTCCCAATTCCCTGCCCAAGGGCCGGTTAATGCAACGGTGCTGACCGTTTCTCCGGAACAAGACGTATCTACGGTGAACGTAATGGTAGACTCTTCAGGCGTATCGGTTGCTTCACGCTCATAAACGCGGACATAATCGACAAACATCCTTTGTGGAAAGACCGTTGTCGCATCTGGAGAACCCGGCCATTGGCCACCCACCGCCACGTTTAGAATAATGTGAAAGCGCTGGTTAAACGGTGCGGGATAATCACCCGCGGTGGAGTACCAGTTCGTTTGTGTCTGATAGTGAACATCATCCACATACCAACGAATCTCTCCTTCTTTCCACTCCACCGCAAAGGTGTGATAATCGTTGGAGAAGGGTTCCGAGAGGACGTACTCGCCACCAGTATAGATATTGGCGGGCCATGGTCCACCGTAGTGAAGCGTTCCATGAACGGTATCGGCTTCGTGTCCAACGAGTTCCATAATATCGATTTCACCGGAAGCCGCCCAGCCACCATACACCCAATCCGTCGGTAACATCCAAAATGCCGGCCAAATCCCCTGCCCTTCCGGCAGTCGCATTCTCGCCTCTATACGACCGTAGAGCCAATCCCCTTGGTTCATTGTACGGAGACGCGCCGAAGTATAGCTACGCGTTCCGTCTTCGCCCGTGTAACTTTCTTCTCGTGCTTCAATGACAAGCGATCCGTTCTCAACAAAGGCGTTTTCGACACGATCGGTGTAGTATTGCAATTCGTTGTTCCCGCCACCTTGTCCATCGACCTCGAATTCCCACTTGGTCAAATCGATGGCAGGGTCTTCAAATTCGTCGCGCCAAACGAGAGTCCAGCCTTCCCGGTCGGCTGGATCGTCTTCGACTGCGGTATCGGGCTCGGAGGTCGGCTCACTCGATGGCTCATCGGCCGGAGAAGACTCGGGCTCTTGGGTGGGTTCTTGGGTTGGCTCGGATGTTGGGGAAGATACAATGCCTGTGTCGGCGGGAGTCGCTTCGGGATCCTCAATCAGTTTATTACCGCGACACCCGACCAAAACCATTGTGAATTGTAGATACATACCCGCCTCCAAGACCTAATATATACTATTGACCAAACCACTGCTCAAAGAAAAAATCACATTGCTCCTGCCGCACGTTTGAAATCATATCAAAGCCGTCGGTGTGGAGAGATAACCAACGGTCACCGCTTCCACTGTTGTATTTCTCCCAGCGTCCAGCACCTTCGGTATCGTACACGTTCTGTGCGAAATTGATCCAGGTATTTTGCATTTGCTCCGCAAAGGACTGCTCTGAAATTGGAAGATAGTTCATGCCCGTACCAAACACAAAGGGGAGTTCTGAACCGTGGTAAGCCCCCCAACCGTTCAGTCCATTGGCCGAGAGCCAAGAAGGCTCGTGGGTATAGTAGTACGCGTAGGTCGGGGTAAAATGATCGATCAAATCCAGCGCCAAACGCGCAGAACAAGTGAAAAAAAGATCGCCGTAGAACTGATCCATGGCGTCTTGCACACCGCCGTATTCCGAACTCGTATACATCGCTACCAACGAGTCCAAGTCGGAAATGCCAAAGTAGTTGCCATAATATCGGATGGTTTCCTCGAGTTCCTCTTCCTCTGTCAGTCCAAGATAGCGTATGAAGAGACTTCCTTCATTGCCGTTGATACCCATCGCAACCGGTACCTTGTGAAGGTCACCGTAATGAAACATCGTAAACGGGGCTTGAGGCAGAAAGACACCGTCAAAATTGGGCGCAAAACCGGAACCGGGCCCGAGCACTGGCCCCGAGTCGATATTCATAATCTCCTCGGTGGTCGCTGCGCGCATACAGGCCAAAGAGTCACAACCCAAGTCGCTTTCGTATTCGCGCCCCTGCTGTTCCGCTTGTTGAAGCGTGCTCGAAATGAAGGTACAGCCCGAAGACTGTACAATCGCAGAGGAAAAAAGCCCCTCGGACTCCGGATGCAAAAGCAGCATACACGTTGTGTAAGCACCAGCAGATTCACCAAAGATCATAATTTGGGACGGGTCACCACCAAGTGCTTCAGCATTGTCATGCACCCACTGGAGAGCGGTAAGAGTGTCGTATAAGCCGACATTACCCGATGTGCCACTTCCACCGTTTTCAGCCGCATCTTCTCGGGTAAGTTCATCGTGCGCAAGGAATCCAAAGACCCCCAAACGATAGTTGTGGGTAATAAAAATCGACTGTTCCGCAATCATGGGTGGTAGGTTGTAAACGTTAAAAGAGCCCATTCCGGCAATGTAGGATCCGCCGTGCGTAAAGAACAGAATCGGTAGCGGATCGTCCGGGAGAACTTCGGGTCGGAAGATATTGAGCGTGAGACAGTCTTCTGCACCATAAAACCCCGTTGAACTATCGGGCTGAGTACAGGCATCCGAGAGGGAATCTGCGATTATGGTATCGTTCCACGGGAGAACGGGCTGCGTTCTCTTCCAGCGAAGATCACCGACGGGAGGCTGTGCATAGGGTATGCCCAAGAACATGGAAAGTCCTTGGTGCTGTACGCCTTGAATGCAGCCGGTGCTGCTATTCAGAAGAGGCTCTTGGCCATCACAAACCGCCTCCGCTGATTCCGCAATGTCCAATCCCTTGTCGGTAAAACAAGCGAGCAGAAGAGAAAGCATAATTGTCTCCAAGCCTGAATTTTAGGTAATATAGCACGGTGAAATCAGAAGGCGGGCTTTTCATGCGGAGCAATGCGGAAAGTAACATCCTATCACGACATACAATCCTTTTGGATGATGTGGATCAATGCTTCATGACGGTCGATGGGAAAAGCCATCATCGATAACGGCGCATCCTTTGGCTGTGACTATGTCTTCACCGAAAAGAACAATTGCCCTATTAC
>JAYYRF010000168.1:0-4822 GCA_036127535.1 Myxococcota bacterium
TTCACTTTGCCAAGCATTGGCGATGGAAAGATTTGAAGATAATCGGTTACGCAGAGCTGTGGTGGGTTCCCACCAGTAGCAATTATTTATATCCCATCTATAACTTTAATTACTCCGAAGAAGCGTTGGTTGTTGGCCCTCCCATTTTACCGCTTCTTGGAGTTCGCGTGGAGAGTCAATGAGCAATAAATTCGATGATCTCTTATCGTTTCCGACTCGCTTTAACTTCCGTCTGATCGTTTATGCAAATGATTCTGTAGTAGAGGAGTGCAAGAACGTTTTGGCAAGCGTATTTGGTGAAGTGCAGTCCTGTGAAGTTTTACCGTCGAGTTCAGGACGCTTTTATCGCGTACACATCCTCGTTTTGGCTAAGTCCGCTGCGGAACTCTATTCAGGGTACGAGGCGCTAAGAAGCGTAGACGGAATCAAGATGGTGATCTAGTACTATTGGGGACGGACGGTCTTGTTATCGAGATCGATGATGACCTTTTGGCTTGGGTTTTGGTCTAGGCTGAGTACTGTTTTGCTCAGGTCTATTAGAGGATCGCTAGAGTCAGGCCCATCTCCTTTGGTATCGATATATGCCCGAAGAGTAACCTTTCGCGGTTGGCCGATGGGTATCATAAAATGACCAGGACCTTCTCTTTTAACCACGTTTAAGACTTTTTTCTTTCTTCCGGCCGTCATGGCATCGATTTGAATGAAACCGCTTTCGTATCCATCATATTTAATCATTCCCTCTACTTTTATGGGGGAATCCAAGTCGATGTTGCCGGTTATGGAACCGGAAGATGTTGCGCCTTTGATGAATGGATCGCTGTACTCCGGTACGGTACTGCCATCGTGCTCACCCATGAGTGGACCACCGTTTGCCCAGTCGTGTGACAATAACAATTCTGCAAGCGCATTCCCCATGATGGCGTGCCCCTTTGCTGTTGGATGCATCTCGTCCATAAACAGATCTCTTTTGGACAAACCGGAAGATTGAAACAGCGTTGGAACACGGATAAGGGGAGCGCCGTAACGATTCGCGGTATCCTCCATGACTTTTCGGTAGGGAGTCCACGCTTTGTCACCGCTGCTTTGTTCTATATCTTCTTCGTTAGCGAGCATAACAAAGGCGACTTCTGCATTGATGGAGAGTGCCATCTTAACCATTAGATCAAGGTTGTTGGCATACTCGTTGATGGATACTCTACGCAAACCGATATGTTCGTTGGAACCGACTTGCCACCCCACTTTGCGTTTTTGGACGATGTCGGAACGGTGCGGTTTGAGCCGCAAGCGCCAATCGAGCATTCGGAAAATGGCAGACTTGGATAAAAATCGTTTGGCGCGTCCGGTGAAGGATTCCTCGTACCCAGCATAAAGAGCAAGGATATCCTTATCTACAAAGGCATCGAAGTTATTGTCAGACCAAATATTGGCGATGACGAAGAGATCGGGCTCAACCTTGGTGCCTCTGAGCTTTAAAAGATTAAGCGATTGATAGGAGGAATATCCAGGCACCGCCGCATTGACCGCCTCTACCTTATATCCGAGCTTTTTCGCGCAAACCGATGAGAATACTTCTTGGTCTTCTACACCGAAGCCATACACGCTCGAGTCTCCCGTCGTGATCAATCGACGGATACCATCGGGCTTGGGGATTTCCAGTTCAGGTGCACGAAATCCCATACTGTTGATATTCGCAGTAAAATTTACATGTTGATTGTTCGTAGTCCATTTGCCGGGAACATTCTCAAAAATAAGGTATGGATTTCCGTATAGCGTAATTTCTTGCTGTTTTTTGGGGGGTGGAGAGGACCAATTTCGAAGGTCTTCTACAAAAACATTGCCAACAAAAACCTCTGTCACTATCCAAATGACAAAACTGATAAGAATGGCGAAAATTGTTTTTTTTGTTTTACTCGTCATGATGTACCGTTGGAGTAGAGTGTGAATTTAATCTAAGGTGTTCCGCGCCTTTGTGCAGCGAGCTCTTTCTCTACCTCTATCAGATTTTGTTTCACGGTTTTATTGTTTGGATCAAATCGCAGTGCAGAACGATATGCTTGCGCGGCTCCTTCAAAATCCCCCAGTGCGATTCGAACGTTTCCGATCGCTCCTCTGGCTCGGTGAAACTGTGGATCTGCGAGAGTTGCTCTTCTAAAGTCATCCTCTGCCTTCTCCCAAGACTCCAGTTGGAAATGAGCTCTGCCTCGAATAAACCAACCCATGGCCGTCGGATTGATTCGAATCGCTCTTTCGGCTTCGAGTAGACCTCTGGCGGACTGATTTTGATCCAAATAGATTTCAGCGAGGATGAGATGCGGTTCTGCAATTTCTTTGGTAGAGGCCGCGAGTGATTTTTTGATCTGCTCTTTGGCTTCTTCGTGTCGGTTTTGCGAAAGGAAGAATCGGCCGAGATTGTGGTGGTGTTTCCAATTTTGCGGTTCGGCTACGATCGCCTTTTTGAGCCATGTTTCTACGGTGGCGAAATCTTCTTTTAGTCCGGCCAACCGCGCCATTCCGTTTAGGGCGACAATATTGTTGGGATCGACGTCAAGAATTTCCAAGAAGAGGGACTCTGACAAATCTACATGGCCTTGACCAAGAGCAATTTCTGCCAGTAGCTGTTTGGGCAGCGGGCTATTGGGGGCAAGCATTTGAGCGGTCATGGCAAAACGTTTTGCATCATCCCATTTTGTAGAGCGTTGGCCTTCCTTCCTCGCTTCTATGATTGACTCTTGTGCATCTTTTAAATGCGGTACAATCAGGGGCGAAAGGGTAAAGGTTGGATCGACAGAGCCACCGAAAAGTGCCGCGGCTTCTTCAAATACCGCCTGCACATTACCCTCTCCAGCCTTTTGCAAAATCTCCAAAAATCTCTTTTTAAGCTCGATTCGCTGATCGAGTTCCGGCATTGGGTCTTGCCATATTTGATCCGCTCGTTTGATGTGTTGCACAAGACCAGCCAAGTGTAGAATCGGTTGTAGCGGGTAATCGTGTGTTATTGGATTGGCATTTTGCCATTCCAAAGCGCTATCTCGGTTGCCAATCGCCAACGAACCGATCTCTTTGAGGTCAAATTTTTGTTGATCGATATTTTTGGCAAAGGTTTTCCATTGAAAAGGCTGTTTGGACGATACGACGAGAACACTGTCTGCTCCTTGGGGAGGGAGCCAAACTTGGACGTGTTCAAAGACTTCTCCGACCCGATGGATTTGAGCCTGTGGATAGTTCTCCGGGAAATTTCGTAAATGAATCAAAAGGGCATAAACGCCGGAAGTGGACAGCCTTTCGTGAATTTTTTGAAGGTCTGCCTTGCTTTGTGGGCTATTCAAAGCATCTGCATAAGGATTGTGATGTATATCGATCACAACATCTATATCTTGAAGTGTCGATATGATCTCGCGTGGGTGAATGGGAGTTAGATTGACACCGGGTAGTAGCCAATTGTTCTTTCGATCGGCCGAGAAGGAAGCGATAATTTCGGTCAGCCGAGGCAATGGAGTACTAAATGTGACAGAAGAAGGGAGGTCTCCCTCGTTGTAAATGAGTGTATTGCCGTAAATATCCCCAAAGATCGCGGCACTTTCCGTCTGCTCTCTCAGATTCAAGGCAATCAGGCCGGCATACCTTTCTGCGATCGCCTTTCGGTCATTTGGAAATATGGTTGTGGATTCTGCTCGGATTAGGGCAGTTTCTTCATTTTCAAAGTAGGCGGGTAAATCGTCTTTCTTTTGGATCGCGAAGGAGCCTGCACCCGACCAGTAAAATGACTCAAAAGTCAAACTCTCATTTTCACGACTTCGGAATAGACTTTGAACATTTAGGTCTGTTTGCGGTCCGCGACCCGTGAGCGCCACAAAAAGACCCATGGCAACTGCGAAAAGAGTAGCGATTCGACGCTGCGTTGTGCGTTGCCAAAACAGTTGGATGAAAAGGAGGAGGCCAATCCACCATGTTACTCCGCGGGATTCGCTCATAAAAGAGAGCCCAATCAGACCCAATGCGATCCCAATGATGGCGTGTCTTGAAATTCTGACGTTGGCCAAAGAAAGGAGTATGCTGACACAACTCCCCAAAACAAATGGGAAATATTCGATATTAGCAAAGGGTCGTTCTTGTCCGTTGAGCCACACGATCAAAGGAGAGATGAGCAGCAATAAGATAGGCGCGATGAAAGGTTGCAATAACGATCGGAAATGTGCCTTTGGCAGAAGTTCGGAGAGAGGTATCCATACAAAGATACCGAGGGAGTAAAGCAGAAAGCCGTTTGGGGTAGGGGCGCATTCTGATTTGAGTAAAATCCAAGGTAGATATGCGGTAATTGCAATTGGGAGAGATATAAATATATGTGTAAATGAACTTTTGGGGGCGGTAGGATCGTCGTCGAATAAAATTAAAATCGAAAAAAGAAAGGGTAAGGCTGGATGGATTAGTGAACTGGCTACCGAGATTGAGATGCCCACAAGGTAAAGTGGGTGATGAAGTCTTTCTCGTATGGGAAGGCCAAGCAGGAAGAGAAGAAACAAAACGACGTATAGGCTACTTGCGAGAGAAATTCCCAATAGAGGTATCGCAATAAGCCATTTTTTTTCTTTCAACTGCGAGTTTACGGTTGTACCGATTAAAAATGCGCCGTACCCCATGAGAAGAGTTCCCATTTGAAAGCCGAGTTTTTCAATGCAGCAGTAGTGAACTAAATTTAGAATACCACCGAATGGTATTCCATAATAAATCAGCTTTAAAGTGCTATATTGTTGATTTTTTGGTTTGGGGTGAGTCATAGTAAACTGTCATTATTTGTCAGTTTTTTCCCTGAGTTGTGAAAGTC
>JAYYRF010000169.1:0-2685 GCA_036127535.1 Myxococcota bacterium
GCTTCGTCGGGCCATTTTCCGTAGCCGGCGGACTTCATACAGGCATTCAGTGCCCGCATACATTGGTTTTTATGCTTTTTAAATAATTTGGGTGCGATGTCGCTTTGGTAGAAGTAAATCGTTCTAAACACGTTTTCATAGTCCACTTCGTCTCGGTAACATGTGACATCGCGTCGGTAGGAGAATTTGGAACAGTGCTCTTTTACCTCGGTTTGAAGAAAGTTCTGAATCGCTTGTTTCACTTGGGTTTGGCGTTCGGGGGAGAGCAGGTTGTTCAGTGTTTTGAGGGTGCGGTAACACAAGACCGGCTCCTTAAGGTAGTTGGCGTCGTAGGCTTCATAGGCGTTGGGTTTGGCGTTTTGGATTTTACCGTTGAGATCGTCCATGAGTTTGGTTTGGAAGGCGGCAAAGTCTTCGGGGTATTTTTCCTTGATGAAGGATAGGGTCTGTTGGATCGCGGGGATTTTCTCAAAATTTTCGCTGATGTCGAGGTAGGCTTGGAGGTCAGCGAGCTGCATGTTCTCGTGAATAAAGGTCTGTACGGCGCTTGCGCACTCGTCTTTGTTAAGCTTGTCTCGTTTGTCGGGAAGTCGGGTTTTGACGTAGCGGAGATCGCCTATCTTTTCGAGGAGAGGGGTCTTTATGTGGCCGACACCCTCCTCATAAAAATGCGCGGTTGGATGGGACTGCAAGAAAGCGATAAAGTCGGGTGCCAAAGGGGCTTGTTTCAAGTCGTTGAACTGTGCGATGACACCCGCGTATCGTTCGTGATAGCCATCGATCGTGTTGCATTCTTGCGCAATGGGTTCTTGCTGGGCGGAGAAGCGTTGGCACAGCGCTTTTAATGTCTTCTTTTCGGCGAGGCAGGGGGCAGAGTAGTCACTGCATTCGAGCGTTTTTGTGGCTTGAAAGACCAATTGCAACCCTTCGGCATAAAATTCTTGTGTGGGATGCAAGAGAAGGAAGTTCGCCAAGGCGGTGGGGCTGCCCTCTTTCTTCGCTTGATACTCTTCTTGCAGGACGCGCTTGTTGTAACGCTTGGTTCCTTTGGCTTTGGGACCGCATCCTTGCAGGAGAAAGAGAGCCATGAAGCCCAAAAGAAAGACACACATACTGTTTTTTTGTGTACTGTTTGGTTTGGTCATCATCTTACATCCTCACTTGCGTCGAACCAATCGAAAGCCGGTTTGGCTGGAAAAACGATACGAGGTGATGTACGGGATATCTTCTTTGCAGCGCTTTGAAAGATCGGCGCCGCGCACCAGCGGGTCGTCGCCTTCTTGGTAAATTTCATCGGGATCCCAGCCGATGGGATCGACCAAGATCGGTCTTTTAATGGGATTGTCTTCCTTTTTGTCTTCTTCGCTCATTTGGGTGACCAATTTCTTTTGGGTTCCCCAAATCCATTCGGCAAAGTTGCCGCTCATATCACAAAGCCCCAGCGAATTCTTTCTCTTGGCGCAAACGGTATGGGGGCCTTCGTAATCGTCGAGTTCTTCTGCAAACCAGCCCACAGAGGAGCAATTATTGCTGCCGGCGTATTTGTATTTTTCATTGCGCGACCCGCCTTTGGCGGCGTATTCCCATTCGGCTTCGGTGGGCAGGCGCCATCCGGTGCAGGCTTTGTCTTTCCAAACGACTTTCCGATTTGGGGGATACTGATAGGAAGATAATTTTTTCTTGGGCTTTTCGGTGTTGGGCGTAATGGAGTAGCACGGTTCCAATCCTTCTCTTTTGCTCAGTTCGTTGGCGAAGTGTGCGGCGTCGACCCAGTCCATTTTTTCGGGCATGTTGGGAACATACCAGCCTTGGTAGCCGGGATTTAGGACTTTGGTCACCAAGTCTTGGGTGACTTCGGATTGCATGATGTAGAAATCATAGGTGATTTGAACTCTGCGCGGGGGGAGTCGAAACCAATAATCTTCCCACGTATCGCCCATGGTGAATTTCCCTTTGCGGACGAGAATGGGTTTGTATCCTTTGACGGCGTTGTTCAACGAAAGCTCGTAGGTGCTTTTGGCGGTGCTGAAGGGAACCTTTTTGGTGCGTTTGCGGGCGGGAATTTCGACCCGAACGTTTTTGGCGCAAATCGGCACCGAGACGCTTGGGGTACTTCCAAGGGCGCTGTTGTCCGCAAAAACCCGTCCAGAGAGGGCTTTGCCGGCATCGTCGCGAACGTTAATGGTGACGCTTTTGGTGGTTTTCGGCCCCAAACCCATGGTGAGTTTGTTGATAGAGAGCGAGGTGAGGGTGGTGGTTTTGCTCTCTCCGTTGTGGCAATCGTCGAATACTTTGAGGGTGCCGCTGCCAGTGGGGAGTCTGTACAGGCCGTTTGCCTGTTTCTCGTAGTCTTTCTTTTGGAAGGATACCTTGGCGCCGTCGGGTGCGGTGAGGGAAACAAACCCAAATCGACAGGAGAGTTGCACTTTGAGGTTGGTCAGCGATTCGGTATCTACCTTCCTTTGCCACGGGTCGCAGTCGGGAACCCTGACCGATACGGTGTGGCTGCCGGTTTTGACGTGTCGCGCGCAGGGGAGTTGGGTGCAAATGCTCTTTCCGTCGACTTGCACACTGCCGTCGAGGCGGTCGATTTCGGCGTCCAAGGAGAGGGACAAGACCCCCAAGTCGGAGGGAGGAACCGACCAACTGTCTTCTTTGGGGTCGATGCGACGGCGTCCGGTTCGT
>JAYYRF010000170.1:0-11540 GCA_036127535.1 Myxococcota bacterium
TGGACGCCATATGGAGTTTGATCCGGCGGTCATGAATGCTGAAAAACTCGCCGTAGCGCAGAAACACGGATTTCGACGCTTTAGTTTTGGGATTCAATCGCTCGATGCGGCGGTTAACACCGCACACAATCGAGGAGCGCAGTCGCGTTCCCTGCTTCAAAAACGATTTTCGGAACTAGAAGCCTCGGAGTATGCACTGGAAACGTCATGTGATATCCTTCTCGGCTTGGCCGGCACAAATCCCGAGCAAATGACCCGTGAAATCGAGGAAATCTTACGGGATCACAAACCGAATAAAATCGATATCTTTATGATTACGCCAACCCAAGAATACGTTCAAAGTCACTTCAATGGACAAATTCAACTTTTTTGGGATCATCTCAAGCAGTTCGAACAGTTTGTACCCAAACACCTCGACGCCCTTGCCCCCCGCTATAATTACACCATCAATCGCGGTCAAGGTCACCGAATCCTACTCTCCCGTATTCCCGATCACACGAGAAAAAGAGCCAAAAAATCTCGGCATGTACGTTCGTATAATCCTCTCAGTCATCAACAAGGAGCACCGGTAAATGTATTGGCCTTTGGCCCCTCTGCCCGTTCTTCAATCTTTGGTATTGCACAATATCAAAATATGCGCCAAGATCAACAATGGTATACCGAGGGCTACCATATCCAGCGCAGAGACGAGGCACGCATCCATCTTTGCTACGAATTACGAGATCGCGACACCATCAACCGAGACACGTTCCACAACCTACACCAAACAGAATTTTCGCAGCGGTTCCCACTCGCACATCACGTATGGAGCACGAACGGACTTCTTGACCCGTCTAAGCTCTTGCTACAACCACAGTCCCGACTCGAGCGCACCAAGAGTCTAATGTGGCTTGTTGAAGAAGAGAAAATCGAAGAAGAGGTGGCGCGACATTTCGGAATGCCTCTCGATCAAAATCATCTTTATCATCTCTTTCAGCCTCTTCAAACCCAAACGCGCCTACCCGGAGGAAGTGTATTGGAGAACATCCGCGACAAACATATTACACTTCGATTGCGCAATCGCTCCTATGATTTTCGAGTCGCACCGGGCTGGAACACAAAGGAGGCGGTGCGTTGTATTGCCTTGAATCGCATTCCTCCGACCGACGCTCCTCTGCTCCGCAAAGGAATCGCCGTTCTCAGAAAACTCAGCTCTCGGAATATAAAAGCCCAAACAGCCGACGAAAAAACATCTCTGTAAATTACTAAATTGCTGGGTTTACCAAAGCCTAGTTGCCGATTTGGGTCTCTATGATAACAATACTCTCGTCCGGAGTTGAGTTCCCGTCGACGGACACCGAGGCCATCTCATCCAATATTGGCATTCCTTCAACGATCGTTCCAAACACAGCATATCCCGGACTGACCCCATCAGAGTCGAGAAACACGTTATCGACAACATTAACATAGAATTGCGACGTTGCTGAATCTGGATCGTCGGTTCGCGCCATGGCAATGGTGCCTCGAAGGTTGGACAAGCCACTGGTTACGGATTCGTTCACAATTGGTTCAAAGGTCTCTTTGGATATTCCTTGCTCGGTGTAACCGCCCCCCTGAACGACAAAGTCATCGATCACACGATGAAAAACGGTTGCACCGAGACCGTCGCTACCGTCGTAAAAACCAGTCGTCACATAACGCATCCAGTTCTCAGCCGTCCGGGGCGATCGACTCCAATCCAAAGAAACGACAAAACGCCCCATACTGGTTTCAATCGTCACCCGTTGAGATTTCGGAACCGGGAACGAGTCCGTACTCTTATCCGAGCAGGAGAGCAATACGATTAACCATCCAAACATATACATCCTCTGGTAAATGTCCCACTATCTCGATTGAAGAGGAGATCAACCTCTAATTTGCGCCCAAAGAAAAAGGAACCCAAAAATTTGGGTTCCCCAGTATTAGGCTACCAGCTTGCTGTGCATTACATTGGCATCCATAATATACAACCGCATCAGATCCCGTAGACTTTCCAAGACCTCTGGATCCAAAGAGGAGTGGAAACGATGCATCTCGCAGTGCAGACGAGAGCAATCAGCCAACAAAGGATACAACAGAGCACTGTTGTCGATCAGAAGCCAAGAACGTTTAAAATCAGCCAAAACCATACGAATGGCCATTTTATCCGTACATGTCTCTGCCCTTGCCAAAACGAGGCGTGCCTCCTCCATACTTGAGAAGAGCTCTTTGAGAGCAAAAAGACTCTTTGGTGATTTTCCACGGACAAAGCGAAATAAATTCGCAAAAAGAAAAGAAATATTTGATTTCATACCAAACTCCCACATTTTAAAGAACAAAATATGCGCGTAGCACTGTTGTGCTGCCGGCATCATGTCTTTGTGGGGATGTTCCTAGTCGTTTGGCATATATCTCTCGTTATGTCGTAAATGGAAATGAAAATGGCTCGAATACATGGCCTTCATATGGGTATACGACCCGGAAGCGATGAGCCGGACAAATATTTTGTTTTTAGTCTTCCGTTTTTATTTCACGCCCAAGACCACGTCGCCCGATTCACGGTCGTTTATTCATTCAAGCGCGTGAGGGGTGACCTCGGAACGCTACGGTCACGGTTTTTGTACTTCAGCGGCTTACTGTGCATCTCGGCAGCAACGTACACCTCTGGATATATCGACCTCGAGGTCTGCTCTACCGACACGACTCTCATAACTACATCGATACGTTCGCTCCGGCGTACCGGATCGATCTCCTCCCTTGAGGATTTGATTCTCCAAAGATGTTTTGACGGAACTGCCCGTCCACTCTCGTGGGCCAGCGCTCATACCGTATACGCCGTATCCACTCAGGCAATCGTTGTTGTAATTTTCTTTATTGCACAACTCGGCGTCGTAACTATCCCCGTAACCATAGATATTATACTCTGGCCCGCGACATGCTTTTTCCCATTCTTCTGCGGTACACAAACGTTTTCCTTGTACTTCGCATGCCTGAGTTGCTTGCTTAAACGATACATTGACGTATGGTTTTTGTGGATTTCCATTCTCTTCGATTCGATTCGGATATTCAAAGCGGTCGATGTAGAAAGGAGCCACTTCGACTATCTTCGCTTTGGCTCCACTAAAATCCTTGTTGGCGATTTTGTATGCGTATTCACGCTCAAAAATACCGACAATCGCCGACCCGCCCGGTATATACACCATTTCAGGATGCTTGTCGTTCATCGTCTTTAGAACGCTCTCGGCTGGAAGCGACAAACCGGCCTTCGCCGTTTCAATTAGGGTCATGTCCAATGCTTCTTCATTACTCTCGGGCGTGTCCAAATTTTGAAATGCAACCGCACCAACCAAAATGAGAACGACCAGGCTCGCAAGTAGAATAATGGTGACTTGGTTTCCTTTTTGGACTTCCAGCGCAGTATCGGAAGCTTGGTTTTCAAGGGCTTTCTTCTCCCCTTCTGCCCAAAACTGTTCTTCTGTGTTGGGATCTGAATCCATTGCTGTCCCTCTCCTAGCGTGAGAAGCTATATTATTATTCGCCTTGTTATAAGGCTACCAAAGATTCGTGAAAAAAAGTTAATAATTGTCGATACGATGCAGAAAAAATGTACGCCCAGTGAAAAACATAGCTATAACAAAGATAGTTTTTGGGATGCTTTTTCTTCTGTCCTCTCTACTTTTTAGGACGCTCCAATGCCCAGCATTCCCATCTTAGAATTTGATCCAAACACCGAGAGTGTGATTGAACCTCGTTTTTTTGGACGCACCCCCGACCTCCCCCCGGATTGTGTGATGAGCTTTTTTTGGGATGAGATCGAAAAGCTGAAGCAATCCTATCCCCATCAATCTGCTCGTCCAATCCAGAGCGAGATGCCAAACATTCCGGTATATGTATTCCAAATCGAGAAGCAATCTCTTGCGGTTGTCCCTATGGCCATCGGAGCCCCGATGGCCGCGGCCATACTCGAAGAAGTGATTGCGCGCGGATGCACACACGTCATTGTTTGTGGGGGTGCTGGCGTTTTAGACGAAAAAATAGCCTGTGGGTATATCGTATTACCAACGGCCGCACTTCGCGAAGAAGGAACGTCATACCAATACTTACCGCCAAAACAAGATGCTTATCCTTCTCAAAGAGCCGTAGAGGCCATCCGAAAAACCTTGACCGCTGGGAATCATGCGTTTCATGAAGGAAAAACATGGACAACCGACGCCATCTATCGGGAAACCAAAGATAAAATTAAGAGGAGAAAGCAGCAAGGATGCATCACGGTTGAGATGGAGGCCGCCGCGCTGTTTGCCGTTGCACAATTTCGAGGGATCTGCCTCGGACAACTGCTGTATGGTGGTGACGACGTTACCGGAGACGTTTGGGACACGCGTAACTGGAGCCGCAATCGACAGGCTCGCCATAGACTTTTGTCCTTGGCCATCGCATCGTGTCAGTCTTTGGCGCCCCAATCTGATTCCCAAAGCTGAAGACCACAGATGTCGATTTCTCGCTGAAAGAGAAAGGCGTCGAAGCGTTTGGGTGCGATGTAGTATTGAGCAAGGGAGTAAAGGGAGCGACGAAACTTTGTGGGTATTGCACTTGATTCTATGTGGATCCGATCCTGCTCATCGAATAAAAAATCTTGGATGGCCTGCTCTACATCGCGAATATAGGGCTCCGTTGGAGGATCTACACGCAGAATCGCGTACATGTTATGCGCCAAAACCGTTCGCACATCCTCTATCCAACGTCGATTGGGATGCGGAAAGAGAAGAACGGATTTTTCCTTTGAAAAGGGAGAGGCCAGTGGCTTCTCCTCCGTAAGGAAATCGACGAGCCGCAAAGGCATAGCATCCCAATCCGCGTCATACTCCCTTTGTATTCCCCATTCGGAGTCAATCGCAACATCCGCGTCTTGCCAATATCGATGTCGACTCTGCGACGGAATATTTTTGATGATGGCATGATGCACATTTTGATGTATCAAGTTGGCATAGGAAAATCTTTGTTTCGTAAAGGAAGCACTTCCGATATGATCGATATAGGTATCGTGTAAGGTCATGGCGATGTAACCAGCTCTCTTGGCCCGAAAGCAGTAGTCGGAGTCTTCGCAATTGCCAAAAGAGAAAATCGGATCGAGTCCACCAATCTTTTTGAGAAGCTCTCCGCGGATCAAAACATAGAGGAAGACAACAAGCGTCGTGTGAACATATTGGCCTTGAAAAGCTCTTCCCCTGGAGGCAGCAAAGGACAATAAACCCTTGAGATTTCGATACCCGGGCTCCTCTATTCTTTGTTCGGGAAGCCCGATGTT
The DNA here is from genome assembly GCA_036127535.1 of Myxococcota bacterium. GTDB lineage: Bacteria > Myxococcota_A > UBA796 > UBA796 > UBA796. The sequence continues at coordinate 5,303 of JAYYRF010000170.1, forward strand.
GGTCGACATACCTGAGACCAGCCCAACCTCTTTGTTTTGCAGTCCGGACACCAAACGAGAAAGCCAATACGGGGTGACGATCGTGTCGTTGTTCAGCAATACGATGTGTTCTTTTTGTGCGTGCTGTATACCGATATTGCAACCTTGTGGAAATCCATGATTGATGGAATTGCGAACATAGCGAACATGCTCGTGTTGGGCGAGGTTTGCATGAAACCACTCCGAAATCGGCTCTGAAGAAGCGTTGTCGATAACGATTAATTCAAAGGGATGTGCAGTACACTTGAGAATACTCTGCACGCACCTTTTCGTATAGTCCAAATTGTTCCATACCAAGACGATGATACTCACGCCATCTGTAATGGGCTGATACCAATTCGGAAACTCTTCTTCTGAAACGGGAAGAGATTTCTGGCGTATCCACGAAAACAGTAAATTGGAACTGATCTGAACAAGATGCCTGTCGGGCTCTTGCCTTGAAGATGATCGTACGTTGCAGGCTTCGGCTCGGAGTGCGGCGTATTTCCAACTGAAACGCGCCACCAACCCATATCCTATCGAGCATATGGGTACATCTTGTGATGCGAACACTTGGTAGGCCTTTCGATTCATCAGCAAAAAGGAATCGCATTCCGCTGAAGGATCGGAGTATAGAGCGTCCAAAGACTGTTTCTTCTTCTGCAGAGCACTCCATTCACCTTGCTGGAGTACAACATCTTGCCGCAACACGCAGTAATGGGATGCGCGAAGGGGAACCCACGTCCGCAAGGAATGAATCAAGCCTTCGGGCTGCTGATTGTGCGCATACTCCACACCGTCTATCGAGACGCTTGGCGGGGCAAGACCATCAAAGATGACGATACAACGATCTGCCTTGAGTTTCGAAGAGAGCCAGTCTATGCTTTGTATCTTTACCGCTTCCCAAAATGGAACATAAATGATTAACCAAGTCATCTCACTTGTCGTATCGTCTCATTCAAAATTTTGTCACCCTTTACGCGACCATCCGAACCCACCTCATAGTTTTCGTCGATTTTTGCTCCTTCGTAACTGCTCAGTGTTCCCGTTTTGGCAAGGGTTGCCAAAGGTGTACCCTCGATTTCGGCGGTTCCGGATCTTTGAACAGAGTCAAAGGGCAACGACTGAATGTATCGGTGCGTATCCATCATTTGTTCCTTCGTCTCTCCGGGCAAACCAAACGTAAAAGTGCCGTGAATGATCATGCCGATGCTTTTGAGATGCCGTACGACACTGGCCGCATACTCGAGATCGAGGTTTTTGTTAACAATCTTGTTCACAACATACTGATTGCCACTCTCAAATCCAAGTTTCACGCCGAAGCAACCCGAATCTCTCATGATTTGCCACGTTTCCATCTTGATGGTATCGGCTCGACACATGGCAGACCAAGGAAGTCCAATTTTTCGCATCACCTCGCACATGTCGAGAACGTGCCGATTACCGAGATTAAACGTATCGTCGTCAAAATAAAAACTCTTATAGCGATAACGCATAGCGAGTTCCGTGAGAAATCCCTCCATGTAGTCTTTGGTGTAATGTCGAACCGACCGTCGCTGGGTACCGTCCGGATCATTGCCCGTCATGGTTGCGGGCCATACGCAGAAAATGCACTTGTACGGACATCCACGCGAACTCCAGACGTGCGCATGGGGTAAAAATCCGCCCAAAGAGCCCGCATCACAATAGCGTTTTGCATGAAGCGCATCGTACCACGGATAGGGAGCGTCGTTCATTTCTTTTTTGGTCAGAAGGTCATGTGGAATAATTCCCTCTTCCCCATTCAAGACGCGAACGACTCCTTTTTCATATTCTCCTTTGATGCAGGCGTGTACCGGGAAATTCTCCATGATTTCCTTGGCGTCCGAAGCGATGGAACCGGCAACGATGATTTTCATATCGGGCCAGCCTTGGTGCATTTTTTGGATCAATTGAGAATCGTGTTCCCAGCTGGGGCTCGCGGACTCCAACACGATGTAATCCGGCTTGGTTTCGCGCATGTACTTCACAAAACTCTTGTACGACTCCTTCAATCCAATGCTATCGCGGAATAAGACCTCAGCACCCGAATATTTTTGGGCATATGTTGCTGCATAGCCAAGGAAAAATGGATAGGGTGTATAATCGCCATATACGAACTTATCTGGCTGCGAGCGCACCGGAGCAGTAAAAGGCCAACGAGAGCCAGCACGAACACCACAGGTAAAAAGACCCATCTTCGCATAAGTGTCGTTTTTGACCCACCACGGTGGATTTGCAAATAAAATTTTCATCGTCGTTCAACTCTTCGAGATGTACCCACTACTATTCGACTTCGAATCAAAAGTCTATTCTTTTGAAACATTATACAATATCGGATTGAAGCTCTCTTACTTTTAGCGATGGACATCGATGACGCGCGTGCGGCGTGCAACGATTCAATTGTAATCCTTATGATTTCTCTCATGCCCTTATGCATGTATATGACATGGCATCTGATCTCGTGATATTATAAATTCATGATTTTATTGCTCTCTTGTGCGACATCTACCGTATATGATTCCGGCTTTTCTGCGATTTCAGACTGGCCGGATACCGGCACCCGATGGGAAACGCCATTCAGTCTGGTCTACGACGGCCAACTGCTACACAACGGACAAACAATCGAAGTAGAGAGTGCACCCGCTGGAATCGACCATCCGACGGACTTTCCCTTCCAACTTCGTTCCTTGCAAGAAGAGCGCTTGGACTTCATTGGCGAATGGCTTTCGCAAGAGCCTTTCCTTTGGACATCATCCCCTCCAACAACTTTGGAAAGCGAAGCCGCTCATTCGTTCAATCTTCGCTTCAATCCGCTTTCCTGTAGCGAAGCGGCCGATTATCATGCAACACTTTCCGTACCCGGACACGATTTTTCGATCGAAATTCACGTATCTTGTCCCGCTCCCTTGCGAACCGTCTTGATGGGCGACAATGGGTTTAGTCTCGTGAGCGATGATTATGGAGCCAGTTTCTTCTCAATGCAAAGTGAAGGACTCGCACCCCCTCTACGAGCACAAAGCATCGCCTGGGGCTCTGACATCTTCCTTCGCGTATTCGCCAAAGGAAATACGGGAGATGCACCGGGGCTCTACCAGTACAGCGTAGACGGACTGCAATGGGAAAACACGGAAAGCACCGCCGAATTTGCCGCATCGGACTGCAGCTACGGTTTAGGACGCTTCGTTTGCGCCAGAACCGATACCCTTTCGTGGACATCCGACGGAAAGACGATGCATCACGAAGAAGCGCTCGGAGACTTCAAACTCAACCAAATACTCTTTCGGAATGGTCAGTTCATTGCCGTGGGACGTGGAGCACGACGCGTTCGTTCATTCGACGGTCAAAATTGGGAAGATGAAAGCTTCGGAACCGATTCCGACACCTATCACAGTTTGGTGCAATCCGAAGATAAAATCATCGCGGCCGGCGGCATCAATCGCTACTATATTTCCTACAGCGAAGACGACGGCGAGAGTTGGATCGATGTGCCGTACGGAGGTTGCCAAGGTAACTACATACAAAGCCTTGTATACCACAATGGTCTATTCCTCGCACAAGGAGCGAGCAGTTGTCACCACAACATGCATCGAAGTGCGGACGGAATCGTATGGGAACCGATCGTAGAATTACAACCCTTCGATCGATACGAGCTCTTGGGTGCGATCAACGGCTACTTTATCGCGCAGTCACAGGTTGGTGAATCTCACCACATATTCCGCTCGACTGACGGCTACACCTGGGAAGATGTCTTTACCATACCCAACGACAAGACCATTCGCCATATGGCTGCCCAAGAGTGGAGCCCGTGATGATGACCATCCTTCTCTCCTGCTCTCCTTCATCCGTAGATTCCGGTGCAGATACCTCTATTTTGACACCAGACACCCAACAAACAGAGGATACTTGGACGTCGGCGAACTGCGAAATGTGGTCGGAGCCCTCTCATGTCGACTTTCCTCGTATTCCCGCCATGAGTGCCGTACAGAGCCAAAACATCTCCCTCTTTCACGACTGTGAAGAAGCGCTATATCTGCTCTCCGCGCCACAAGACTGGATTGACGATCCGCGCTTCGCTATCTCCGTACCGTCGACCACACAGATCGATCCCGAAGACGCTCTTCCTCTCACGCTTCAATTCACTCCCGGCACAGAAGAGGAACACACCAGCACCGCCAATATTCTCTACATGAACCCTACGTCTCCCTTACAGATTCCACTAACCGCTTCCGTCGGACCAGCATTGAAGATGGTACTCGTCGGAAATCAGCTTCGTAGAGCCATTAGTTATGACTATGGCGTTAGCGTAGAATCGGATACGACAGGTTCCCCCAATCCAGAATCAAACCAAAGAGGGATATGCTGGGGCGATGGACGTTTTATTGTGGTGGGCGGTAGCTCTCAAGGTTATTTTTGGAGCTCTCAAAACGGTCTCAACTGGCAAGAGCATACCATCGAGGGAGAGGCGATGGGAGACTGCGCGTACGGAAACGGGCTCTTCGTCTCCTTTACCGATGCACCATGGCGTTCCATAGCAGGTATACAGTGGGAAGAGGGAACCCGAACCCCCTGGCTCGATAGCCCTCTCAAAGCCATCACCTTCGGAGACAATACCTTTGTTGCGGTTGGGTCGCAAGGAAGAGTGGCGACCACGAGCAGTGGCCAAGAATGGGAACGAGATGGTGGAATCGGAAACTTCGATCTGTTCGCCGTTGCATATGGCGGCGGACGCTTCGTTACCGTCGGTAACTTTGGCGCCGTCGCTTGGAGCGAAGATCAAGGATTCAGTTGGAAAGTACAGTACGTGGGTACTGGGACATTTCAACGGGTCATTTACGGAAACGGCTCCTTCTATGCATCCAATGGCTCTCAAATTTACCGCTCCGAAAATGGAGAAATATGGACCGAGATCAGCACCTTTGGCGTAAAGCCCATTGCTTCAATCGGTTCCCTTTTTATCGGAACCAAGGGACAAAGTCTGTATCATTCACAAGATGACTGTGAGACATGGCAAATCCAGCATACTTTCTCGCAAAACATACCCTTCAACGACGTCGTTATCGCAGGAGAATAAATGCTGTTTCTCTTCGCCTGCCTCACGCCTCAAACATGTCCCTCCGACGAAACGTACTTTTCGGAGCACACCGAACCGGTCTTACAAACGTGTCTGCAATGCCACGCATCGGGTGGTTCTGCGGAGGGTAGCCAATTTCGCATCTCTCATGAATCTCCCATAGAAGGTCTTCAAGCGTATGTGAACGAACACGGCGGCGAAATCCTCTTGGATAAAGTACAAGGTAAATACGCACACGGTGGTGGGTATCTCTTTGGAGACCAAGATCCGCAATACTTCGTTCTACACGAAAGCATCTCTCGCATCGAGAGCCCAAACACATGTGAGCATGAAACGCCAACCCAATGCGATCCCAATCAGCGATATACCAGCCGCGCTCCCTTACGCCGCCTCAATGAGGTGCAGTACAAAAATGCGGTTTACAATCTTTTAAACGTCGATATTCCCTCCTCTCTCCTCCCCCCAACAACAAAAGGAAAAGATTTTCGCACCTGGGCCTCGAGCAATCGCATTTCTCCGAGCACCATCGAAAATCTGATGCTCGCGGCGGAGTATGCAACCGCGCACACCAACTGGGATGCGCTCAGCGAGTGCGACCTTGAAGAGACGACGTGCGCACAGGATCTCGCAAAACAACTTGCAGAAAAAGCCTATCGCAGACCCCTCCTTGCATCCGATGAAAACCAAATTTTTGTATTTTTTGAAAGCGGCTTACCCAGTCGAGAAGCTTTGCGTCTCAGCGTACAGCTCCTCCTGCAGTCTCCCGAATTTCTGTACATCGATGGACTAGCGGCCACGGAAGAGGTCACATTCTTGAGCGACTATCAAATCGCGACGCGCCTCTCTTTCTTTCTCACCAATGCACCTCCAGATGCAGAACTGTGGAGAGCCGCAAAGGCCGGCGAACTACAAGACCGGGATGCGGTGTACGCCCAAGCGCTTCGTTTGGCACAAAGCCCCGAAGTATATAGCACGCTCACTTCCTTTCACTACGACTGGCTCGATCTCTACCTCTTGGAAGGACTGTTCAAAGATCCGACACTGTATCCAAACTTTGGAACGCATACCATTGAATCCATGCAGAGGGAAACAGACCTGTTTGTCACGGAAACACTGTGGTTGGGCCGC
>JAYYRF010000171.1:0-3488 GCA_036127535.1 Myxococcota bacterium
GCCGCACCAGCCGATCGCAGAAGCCATCGAGTTCCAGCAAGAACTTCGCAAAGAAGAGTATCCCTTCGCCGGTTATATTATCAATCGCGCGCCTCCCTCTCTTTCGATAACACCCGAAGATTTCAACCAAATGAATGCGGAACAACAAGCGTGGATTCGATGGACACAACATTATTTGAATCCCCTTCAAGAGCATTTTGAGAAAGGGAAGAGAGAAATGGAACGTCACGCCTCGTGCTGGTTTGTGGAAGAGCGTTCAGGTCCGATTCATAACCTTGAGCACTTACAGACCCTCGGTGAATCTCTACCAACCTAGGTTAGAAGTTTTGTCGGTATGCCAGTTCCACACCATCAAACCCGGGGAGGATGCGACATTGGCCGCCACTACACCGAATCCCAGCCTTGTACGCTCCCATTAACAGTCGAAAGGCTTTGGAGTCTGTCGGCTTATACTGAACCTCGAGCGCGCCGTACAACTCGTCCGTAAAGTTACCCTTTGATGTCAGCTGTGTATTGTTCGACCAATCTTGATACAAGGTAAAATCCCAATGCTCACCCCTACGAAAGACCAATGCATTTTGCATCTCGAGGAAATCATAGTGCTCGGTGTCTCCCCACCAAAAACTCCACATGGAAACGTTCAATTCGATACCATTCCCACCGCTCAGTTCTTTGGAATACTCCCCGTCGAGATGAAAGAGTCTGTCTTGGAGGTTGTCTCCGTCCCGCTGATCTTGACGGAAGCCGGTGTTGAGCATCATTAACGTTCCGGGCGGGGTATATTTGATGCCAACAACAGGGTGAACGATGGTTTCCGGAACCTTGTTAAAGTGCAAACCTCCCAAGTCGGTATCGCGAAGGAAGTTAACCGAAACATAGGGTTTTACGTTTGAATTGTCCAGTATGATATCCGCGTTGATCCGCCCGCCCACAATATCATTCGAATTCACAGCCGCGGCGGAGTCTTCTGTAATCACGCGTTCGTACTCCAGCGACGGCGGTGTTGCAATCTCCCACTGATCCGCATTGCAGTAGCTATTGATACGCTCAGAATCCTTCGAGATTTTAGCCTCAAATAAAAGTATTGCTGCATCGGTATACATGGAAGCCGAACCGTATACCGTATACCCCCAAGGACCATCCTCTCCTTGCATTTTACGATCAAAATAGTGAAACAGATCGCCTTCCAGATACCAGTCCATGCCCAACACGTCGCTCAACTCAACATCCATCCCCCCGATAGCCGAATCCAGTCCTTCTTCGAGTCGAACAAGGGGACTGGTGTTCACATCTTCGCCGAAAGCAGAGACAACGGCGTGCGTGCCTACGGAGACGGCTCCATCCAGTAAACCGTAACGCTTAAATTCGGTACCACCCACAAAGTGAGGAATGTCGCGATTGATCATGAGATTGGGGTTGAAGCGCATAATCTGCTGCTTGTTGGTAAAACCAGAGATCACGCTCAGGTCCCAATCATCTGCACCATATCGAAACAATGCCCCGCGAATCGAGGTATCGATATCGACTTTGGTATTTTGAATCACGTTTAGGGCAATCCCTCGACCAAAACTCGCATACACATCGCCCAAACCAATATCCAAACGACCAATTTTATGTTCCAGCGTCACTTTCTCCGGAATGAAATAAAAATCTTTAAACGGAGACACAACCGAACTGTCGAGTAGATTCCAAGAATATTTCAGTTCTCCGTCTAATTTGTACTTGTTGAGCATGAAGCTTACTTGGTCGAATTGAAAACGAATTTTTGTCTTCTTAGAATCAAACAGTATGTTGATCTTCTCGATTTGCTCAATGTGATCGTGTAAGCGAGGATGAGACTCCTCAAAATTGGGCTCCAATCGATTGGTCACTCGATACCGAATACGAAAATCGGATTGACCCGTCATCGAGAACGACGAAAGGGGCCCTAGGCCCCATAATCGCTCTGCAGAAGCACTCCCCAACAAGAATAGAAGTATCACGGCTCTTCGCGCTGAGAGTCCGGCTCTTCAGATTCCACTTTTGGTGCAGGTACCGGAGCGACCTTCGGTTCACTTGTAACCTTTCCCGTCTTGAGCAATTCTTCGACTTTTTCTCGGAGGAGTTTCTCTTCCCCCGGAGCATAGCTCAGTTTCGTCCAAACCAGATTTCCTTCTCGATCAATCAAAGCATTGTATGGAAGCGTTTGCTCGGGATGATACAGCGGAATGACTTTGGTCTGCTTGTCGAGTAAAACCGTAAAGGTATACTTACCGCGCTTGATCAAAGGTTTTACCTTAGACGCATCTCGCGCTTCATCGATGCTGATAGATAACACTTCAAATCCTTCCTCTTTCAAGTCCTTGTAAATCGCTTCTAAATGGGGCATTTCAGCTTGGCATGGCTGGCACCACGTTGCCCAAAAGTTGAGCAATACGACCTTGCCTTTGTAATCGGAAAGCGAAACTTTCTTTTTGTTGATATCGCGAAGTGTAAAATCTGGAGCCACGCTGCTCTCTGCGAAAACAGGAGTAGAGACAAAACCCAACACAAGACAAAGAGCAAAAAGGATATAGCGCATAAAAAACCTCCTATTGTGAGCATATTACAAAATCTAAGAATGTGCATGTAAAACGTCTGCTCATCCCATCTATTCAAATTTATTTGACAATATCCACCCCAATATCGACCGAACTGAATCTTGCTCTACACCGCTAGATTTGCCACACAACATAGAGCGGTTTAAGATATGAGTGTGGAGAAACCATGGCACGCATCCTGATTGCAGACGACGAAGCCAGTATTCGGCTGGTCTTAAAAGCACAAATCCGTCAACTCGGTCACTCTGTTCATGCCGTAAAAAATGGACAAGAAGCCATTAACTATCTCCAAAAGTACAGCGTGGATGTATTGATCACAGACCTACAAATGCCAAAGATGAATGGTATGCAATTATTTGAACGTTGCAGATCCGAATACCCAGATATCCCCGTTATCATCTTGACGGCACACGGTACCGTCAATCTTGCGGTAGAAGCCATCAAAAAAGGAGCCTTCGATTTTCAGGCCAAACCTTTCGACAAAGAGGAATTAAGGACTCTTTTGATGAAAGCGCTAGCGGAATCGGAACAGCGCCAATATCAGCTTCACGACGATCAAAGCGGACGCTTTGACATCATCGGCAAAACCGAAACCATGCAGAAAATCTACCGTCTCATCGAACGCGTTGCCCAGTCAACCGCGACCGCCCTCATCATCGGGGAGAGTGGTACAGGAAAAGAACTCGTAGCCAAAGCGCTGCATCGAAACTCATCGCGTTCGAGTCAGGCTTTCATTCAAGTCAACTGCGGTGCGATTTCGGAACCGCTCTTCGAAAGCGAATTTTTTGGTCATGAAAAGGGTTCATTTACGGGTGCATACCAAAGCAAACCGGGTAAATTTGAACTTGCCCACCAAGGAACGATCTTCCTAGACGAGATTGGAGAGCTACCCAAAGAAATGCAGGTCAA
>JAYYRF010000172.1:0-4104 GCA_036127535.1 Myxococcota bacterium
GGATGATTGCGACGATTTATCTGCGTTAGCAAGTCCGGTTGGTGTAGAGACCTGTGATGGTTTGGACAATGATTGTAACGGAACGATTGACGATCCAGGTGCGATTGGTGAGGTCTTGTGGTATTTGGATGATGACGGTGACGGTTTTGGTATCGATACCAGCACCCTGATGCGATGTGATCAACCGGCGGGATACGCCGACAATACAGATGACTGCGACGACACCGATGGTGCGGTCAATCCGATTGCACAAGAGACGTGTGCGACCGATTACGATGATGATTGCGATGGGTTCAACAACGAGAGCGGTTCCGTTGGAGAGACGACATGGTATTGGGACGATGACGGAGATGGATATGGCGTAACCTCTACATCCGTTACGCAATGTGATGCCCCGGCCGATTATGTGTCGTTGGATGGGGACTGTGATGACGTGGAAGCCGCCGTCAATCCCGATGCCAGCGAGGTCTGCGATGCAATAGACAATGACTGCGATGGGGACATCGACTTTGATGATAGCGACGTGACGACGGCCTGTTACGATGGGATTAACTGTCTGGAGATCTTACAAAACGACTCAACCGCTACCGATGGTTACTACACGGTCGATCCGATGGGTACAGGATTGGGCGTAGAGGTCTATTGCAACATGACGGATAACGGAGGGGGATGGACGTTGTCCGCCAGCATATCGGGCAGCAACCAAAATCATTATAATACCAGCTCCTACGATGTCGACGGTGATGATGTCGTTACATACGCAACGATCGGTGAGAAGTACGACGATGCATTTATAGATGCGCTGTGGACGGAACGCGTTTGGATTCAAATCAACGGTGGTTCTGGTGATATCCACTGCGAACTGAGTAACCAAGCCGTCGGACAAGGCTGGTCTGCGGTGGATGAGCTGGTTTGTGGGTATAGCTTTACCAGCACAAGTGATCGAACGACTCCCTCTTGTACGACTTGCGGCCCGAACGTTTGGAAAAACTACGATTATCGCGCCTACCGTAATCCATATCCCGGTTGCTACGGTGCGGCCGCGACGGTCGTCTCCAGCGGTGCTGGTGGATGTAACAATCACCCTTCCCGAGACGGGTATCTTTGGGTTCGCTAGCGGTGTACGTTAGCGCGGTGTATCGAGCTCTTGGTCCTCTTTGATGTCGCTTTGAAGCTGGATGTCGTGTATCCCTTTTATTTTGCTCTTATCGACTTTGAGGATGTGAATTTCGACGCGTCGGTTGGCCTGTCTCCCTTTTTTACTCTTGTTGTCCGATATGGGTCTTTCCTCGCCAAACCCCTCGGCAAGCATTCTCTCTGGTGCGATATTATATTGAATCAGGTATTGGCGAACCGATTCGGCACGATCTTGGGATAATCTTTTATTTTTGATGTCGCTGCCGCGACTATCGGTATGCCCCTCGATGCGAATTTTCTCAATGGCGAGAAAGTCGCGCATGATATCCCCGATGTCGTTGAGAAGTCCGAACGAGCGCGGCTCGATAATCGCCGAATTGGTTTTAAAATGAATTACACCTTCAAAATTGATTCGGCCGTCTTTGATTTCCGCTTTTGTAGGCTGCATGGTTATGGCGAGCGTAACGGTTTCATTTGGTGTTATGCTCGCTTTTTTGGTAACGGATTTGAACCCGGGCGCCGTGGCGTGTACTTCATATTGTCCAGGAGGTAGGGACGCGATGTCGTCTTGGGTACGGCGTACATTGTCATCTCCGACAACCCAGACAAGATCTTTTAGGGGTTTACCAGCTTCGTCTGTGGGAACGACGGACAATTGCCCCAAAATTTTCTCGATTTTGATAGTAAGGGTAACGGGCTCTCCGTCCGGGATCGCAATGCTTTGTTCGATAGGACGATAGCCCTCGATTGTGGCTTTCAATTGAAAGGTTCCGGCCTGGCTTTGGAAAGGCGTTCCCGACGTTCCTTCTCGCTCTCCGGCCGTCCACGATTGCCCATCGATACGCTCCCCTGATGCATCGACAAAGAGAATGGTGACCTCCGTGGGATCTGGACATCCATCTGTATCTTGCACTCCATCTCGATCCTCTGGGACGTGGGGACAAGCATCTACATCGTCCGTGATGGAATCCGCGTCGGAATCCTTTGGCTTTGGTTTGGGGCGATATTCTACCCCCACAATACCACGCCAGTCCGGTGTACCGATCCCTTTGCCAATGCCGAACCCTACGCCGGCTTTTATGCGGACTTCATCGAGGGAGTACCAATTGGTGAGTACGGTTTCGCTTGAATTTCCGCTGCTGTATTCGTTCGTTTTATACAGGTGGGAAGATACAAATTCAATGGAGGTACCCAGTTGGGGATTGTATTTCCAACCCATACCGCCTCGCCAAAAAAACTGAGAGCCGAATACACCGTGTTCATGGACCCAGTTCGATTGGTGTCGATGCCCAACATTCACCGCCAGAATCCAACGCTCTCGTTCAAACGTTGAACTCAATTCTCCCTCGACGATTGGGCTTTTGCTCCCAAGGGAAACGGTACCCGTGGAGGATGGGAGAGTACTGCGTATGGTCAATGCAACACCAACATTGTTTTCGGGAGGCGTGATACTATATTTGACATCCAATGTTACATCACCCAAGCTGGTTTCAGACAGCGAGTCTCCATTGGGCAGTGAACCGTCTGCTTGTAGGACAATGGGTATATCGGCAGCAAAGCGAAAAGAGCCGAGTGTGTATCCGGTTATGAGATTCAGTTGGGTTACGGATGAGAGCAGTTCGGTTTGGATATCGTCATAGGAGGTGTAAACCAACGGTTTTGAATTATAGGAAACCACACTTCGCACGGTAGCTGTTCGATTGATTCCCGGTGTGGACTCATTCACCCAACTGAATGAATGCGAGTCGATGGCTGGGCGAAAAGATTGGGCATTGATTGTCGGATAGGCATCGGGATCGCCAAAGGCGAGATTTTGGGTGAGAAGCACACAGAGCAGCATGATGGTTCCTGTATATCAAGCACAAAAATTCGAATGTAATATAGCCTTATCACACCATAGAATATGTTTGTATATAAACCTTTTTTATAAAAAAGAGTAGATGCAGTGAAAGAAAAAAGGCGTTTTACCAAACACGGAACGGCTATCAATCTTCTACATATTCGGATGAAGACTATTCATTGGAACCGGGTGATTTTAGAGGGCATAATTGGTTGCGTAACCTCTAAACAGGATCCCCAATGTTGATTTCAATTCTCAGCTCTTTGGTTTTGGCAGAGTCCGACATCTCTGATAACTCCCTACACGCACCCGCTACCGGATACCAACGGTTTATGTGGGTCAGCGAAGCCCAATCCTATCCGAGAGCGGTGTTGTCTTTTCGCAGTGCAATGACCCGCTTTTCCACTTCCTCTTCGGAGTATATGGGGTTTCAATGGGGGGAGACGCAACTGGATCAAGCCGTTCAATTTGAACACAAACGCATCTCTGTTGGAATGGAGATGCCGGTTCTCTTTTATTCTTCGAGTCTCAAAGAAGCCCAAATCGAGACGAAGCCCCAGTTGGGAAGCATCGCCTGGAATGCGCAGTACTTACTTCGCGCCGCCGAAGGCTATCATCCCCATGTAGCGATTGCTTTTCAGCATCAATTGCCCACGCAATCCTTCGAAAACGATGGGCATACACCGGATCGACTTCGCGTTGAACTCCGAATGTCGTCTGCGCAGAACCAATCGTATTGGTCATTCAATATCGGTTATCGACAGGGCATCCAAAGCGCGTCTTCTCGTTTACCACAATTGTATATTCGGAGTGGAATCGGGTACGACGTGAGAGAGGATATGGGCATGGCGATTGAGTTTTGGAGCACTGCAATATTACAAGAGTCGTACGGGTATCAAAATGACACCGAGCTTGCCTGGAGTGGCTTCAAGGATTGGGGACGGTTTCGTATGAAGGCGGGATTGGTATGGCATATAGACGAAATCGATGACGGAACCCCGTCCGCAACATTGGGTTTGACGTATCGTTAGCTCAACTTTGGTGCATACGAGCAAAGCGAAGCGACGTAGATACGCAGCGATTATTGCTGTGATTGCAACTGTTGAATTTGCGTTAGAATACTGCGA
>JAYYRF010000173.1:0-3216 GCA_036127535.1 Myxococcota bacterium
CGTGGAACTATCATCCAATCCAGGAGGACAGGTGTGCTATCTGCAAGTCGAGGGTATGGGAAATGCGCAATGCGTATCCTCTATGGGGATCGGAAGTTATGTTTTGACGTTTAGCGTGACGGACAGCGACGGTAATACCGCTACGGCATCGACAACCTTCAATGTTGTGTCTCCCTTGGATTACGATTTTGATGGCGATGGTTACTCGACCAATGGGGGAGATTGCAACGATTCCAACGCGACCATTTATCCTGGCGCGCCCGAAATTTGTGATGGTTTGGATAACGATTGCAATGACCTGACCGGTATCGACGTTGCAGGAGAGTGTTACGATGACGACGGTGACGGCTACTGCGAGTCACCGCCATGTGTAAACACCGATTCTACACTGCCGGACTGTGACGATACGCAAGTCACGATATCCCCCGATGCGGTGGAGATCGTCAATGGCATCGATGACGACTGCGACGGTTTAATCGACGAAGGAACGAGTTCGTACGACGACGACGGAGACGGGTATTGTGAGTCCCCGCCGTGCGTCAACACGACCAACATCGAAATGGACTGCGATGACGACAATTACTTGATTCATCCCAACGCACAAGAAGTCTGCAACGACGGTATCGACAACAACTGCAATACGCTGCTCAATGAAGAGAACGCAATCGGTTGTACCAACTACTATTACGATGAGGACGGCGATTCATACGGTGTCTCCGGCCCAACGGCCTGTTATTGCGAGGGGGGCAGCTATCCTTACACCGGTATCAATGCCAACGACTGCTACGATTACAACGCGGACGTGTATCCAGGACAGACCGATTACTTCGATTTTGATCGAGGGGACTCGTCTTACGACTACAACTGTAACAATACGGAAGAATATGCGGTGAATACCCTAACGGCCGGTTGTGAATGGGGATTCTTTGGTGGTTTTCAATGTAATCTCGATGCAGCGGGTTGGCAGGATACATCGGTGCCAGACTGCGGTTATGCGGGTTTATACGTTGATGACTGTGATTATTCACTTCCTGGCTGGTGCTTGGCATTGTGTGGTCTGAGCGGCGCCGTAAGTGGAGATCTGCAAGATTCCATCAACTGCGTCATACAGTACTGCAACGCATCCTGTAACTCCGTTCAATACAACATGGTTCAAAGCTGTCGCTAGCGTAACGGGCTTTATTCCTCGTCCTCTCGGTAAAAGAGAATCAGATGGCGAACGGTTTCTATATAGACTCCGTGACCCATTTCATTGGCGTAGTCACAGGCAATTTGCGCGATTACATACAACAATTCGTCGCTTTGGTATTCGATAGCACAGATTACATCATCGAATTGATACCAAGCCGTACGGCCGGTGTTGTGATCCTCATCCGCAGCGATCGATGGTAGCTCCTTGTGGGAAAGCAGTTCTATCGGGTAGGGATAAAGGGCGTGTAGAACCTTTTTGATGATGGTTTTAACGCGCTTTCCGGTTGGTGCTTTGGCGATGCCCAGTGCGATCACACCGTCAGAGGTGATTTCGTAGTAATCGTCCTCCCCCTCCAAAAACCCCTTACGAACCAGTGCATTGAGGCTGCGTCGTGCGTATTCTTCTGGATACACTTCATGCTCTGATGACAGAGCGTGAAGCAAAATTTCTCTCATGGTATCGGACAACATATTCTCTCCTTTCGTCGGTCTTTAGACGAAGCAGGGAGAACAAAAGGACACTTTTTATCGGCGTCTGCGAATTCCCATTATGCCCAACACGAAACCAAAGAGTCCGATCTCGATTCCACCGGTTGCGCAGCCACCACAAGACTGTGCGGCGGCACTGTCACCATCGGCGGAAGACCCATCTGCAGGGTTGCTGTCACATGAGCCGGGATCCTCGACCATACCGACATCGCAAACGGGGAATCGGTCTTCCAGTTGCTCGTCGTATACGATGTACCGCTGCTGAATTTGATCGTAAAGATTGGTGTTGTAGAGCATGAGTTCTTCGTCGATCTGCTGCGGCGCGTATCGCATATGCAGTCGTGTGAAGTAATAGTCGCCATAGTGTACGAGATCTTGGTCGAGTCCGAGGGATACGAGGTCTTCTGCGTCCGGAGGGGTACCTGAGCAAGGATCGCAGCCGCCACCACCCCACGCATATTCGACCATCCAAGCAGCGTCATCGACGGCCTCATAGGCTGTTTTGAAGCGATCGGAATAGTAGGTTCCAAACTCCTCGCCTTCGCTTTCCCACATACACTCATCTTCCACGGTAAATTCTGGATAGTTGGAAATACCAATATAGCCTTCAGAATAGCTTGAAAGCGTATAAACAACGAGGTCTTGAATTTCTTTGGCGTTCAGCGTTCCCAAACGAACGGGAATTTGAAATACGTCGCTGCTGTATTTGAGTTGGAGGGGGGAGAGTGTGTCTCCGCTTTGGATGCCGGCGCTGGCGGCAACTTTGGCCGCGAGGAAGTAGGAGCCACCATCGATGTACTCTTGAAGGAGATCAATCGATTGTCCAGGCACTTGGTAGCCGTTGTCGGTGAGCCAGTCGAACAGTCCCTGGGACTGCTCGGCGCTCAGGACGACGACTTCGTATTCACCGACGATATAGTTCGCTTCGACCTCGACACCGTTGCCACCGCCACCGCCACTTTCTTCTGTGCTGCTGTCAAGCATAATGCCCGAGTCGTTCATCTCTTCGAAGTCTTCGCACGTGTAGGTGACGAGCCTCGCTTGGGAATACTCGTCGAGTCGATCAAACAGTGCGGGCTCCAATACGTTTGCATTTTCCTCTTGAATGACTTCGGGTACGGGAAGAACGAGGGCAAAATCCGTAAAACTTCCTTGGATGTCATTGACGATGGTTAGGGTGGTGTTGCCTCCGTCACGAACGATTGCGACCTGTGCGTATTCGTTAAAAAATTCGGATCCGGCGCCACCGACATAGGTTCCGCAAAAGGCCTGTGCAGGTTGGGTGAAAGATAACATTAATGATAAGAGCATGATATAGTCCTTTGTCTATTGATTTATATCTAATGTACTGGTTTCTTTCTAAAAGTTCAATTGATTATCATGCTTCTTTTTTTGACTGTTATGTCCGCTTCCAAGGCGGAAGGTGTATTTTTCGAGCAGGCCTGTGCACAGGGGACGGAAATCACGATCACCGCCGGCGGTGATATTCTGCTGCACAATAATTTACAGCTCCGCGCGGCAGAGGTTCAAGATTTC
>JAYYRF010000174.1:0-4381 GCA_036127535.1 Myxococcota bacterium
GACCTCAAGCGATGTTAAGGCGATGAAAAATGTGGACATCTTACCAAAAGTATAATAGCAATCTTTTTTTGGATCTTATTTCCCCAAACGCGCAACCGTCCGAACACATATATGAGCAACCGGCCACTTCATAACCATCCCTTTGGACATTCTATACTGCAACTCGAGGCCAAAGAGAACGATCTCTTACACGGAGCCCCTTACGATATGGGCTGGGGAAGACTGTATGGCGGTCATTTGGTTGCGCAAGCGTTGTATGCTCTCTACCTCGCCTTTCCGAACCCGTTGGCACTCAGCTCTTTTCACGCTTACTTTTTACACGTGGGCAATACCAAGCACACCATTGAATACAAACCTCGAAAGCTACGAATAGGACATCGTTTTTCATCGTTTAATATTCAGGCCAAACAAAATCACCGCCAAATATTCGAAATGCTCGCTTCCATTTCTGAACCAAGGATATCTCCGGTTCACCAGCGAGAGCCACCGCGAGTCCCCAACCCCGAAGCGTGCGAATCCGATCAAGCGATGCTCGAGGAATTAATCCATCGTTTTCCCCACTCGAAAGGTCTTCACCGCTTCGTCAGTCGTCGGCTTCAATCGAATAATGGTTTGGAAATACGCCCCATCTCTCCCTACAACTTTCTCTATAGTCAACAAACAGATACCAAGCGCTTGCTTTGGTTTCGGATGCAAAGCTTCCAAGACCAATACCTTCTACGCATTCTGTTAGCCTATGTTTCAGACTTCTTAATCGTAGGTACCTCGCTACAACCCCATCAGTTATCTGTACTCACACCAAAACTCAAATTCGTTAGTTTAGACCACAGCATGTGGTTTCACCGCGATCTACCGATCGACGAATGGCTTCTGCTGGAAGCCGAGAGCACGAACTTACACGGTGGTCGCTGTTTGGTTCAGGGATATTTCTTTACGCAAGAAGGAGAGTTGGTTGCCTCTTGTACGCAAGAAGCGCTGGTTCAAGCTTAATCGTGTATAGGCAACCACCATTAATCCGATCCCTGAAAGAAATGCTCTTTCCCATCGATTTGGTAAAACTGCTTCTTCGTCGCTCTGTATTGCGGGCACACAAAAAAACACTTCCCAACATACCCACCATGGTAATCCCCGGTCTTGGCGCATCGGATCTTGAACTCTCCATTTTGCGTTACTATCTATCCTATGCTGGTCTAAAGGTATACAAGGGTGGGATCGGTCGCAATCACGGCGATATAAAAACATTGTTGCCCCTTGCCGAACAACAACTCGACAGAATCTACATGAAACAAAGACATCCGGTATTGCTAATCGGATGGAGCCTGGGGGGAATCATCGCACGAGAACTTTCACGAAAGTACGACGAAAAAGTGGCTGCGGTGTGCTGCATGGGTAGCCCCATTGTAGGAGGAGGAAAATATACTGCTTTCGCACGCTTCTACAAACGCAGCGGATTTGATCTTGACCTGATGGAAGAGCAGTGCAACCTTCGAGAAAAGCGTCCGCTGAAACACCCCTCTTTGAGCCTATATTCAAAGAAAGATGGAATCGTATTCTGGGGGGCGAGTCAGGATCCGTTTAATGCACACACGAAATGTATTGAAGTCGACACGCGTCATTTCTCAATGGGCTTTTCTACAACCGTATACACGGCCTTGCATCATTGGCTTCAAAGGACACTTCCAGCCAACCCAAGTGTGGATCAAAATGGGCACTCTTGACAGTTTGACGACGCTGAATTTCCCTTTTTAATTGTGTCCGATGTTTCTCCTTGCGGTGTATGCGCATTCGAATACCTCCTTGTACCGCATTCACATAGAATTGCATGAAAAAATCGTTGGGAGAGTCCCCAGCCGCTAAGATGGGTCGTTTCACCGGATCGATCCAAGTTTGTATCGCCGAGACCTTCCCTTGAAACCAGGTGGCGGGTGTAAGTAAATGGTGGGTCAGCACGGATTCCATACGCACATCGGAGAAGTAATAATCCAATCCAACTTGCCCTTGTTCACGATCTCTTGCACTCGGATAGACGGAACCATCCGAAAACCGCAACAACATGTTAACACCCACAACCCTCTCTGGTGGAACACCAATTCCAAATACAGGATCGCTCACGATCATCCGAACCAACTCCTCGAGAGAAGCAGATACAATCCATACGCCGATCCCATTCGCACGCAGTTCTCTTAGCAACTGCACCTGCGGTAAGTATATCTTAGGTACCGCAACGAAAACCTCTTCTTGCTTACCGTTTTTGTAGACGCTACTTCGAAGAGGACGAACCTCTTGCAACATCTGAATGACTTCTGCGCGTAACGATGCAAGAGACAACCCCTGAAACGCTTGAGCAGACCATAAATAGCCGACCTCGTGCCAATCCTCACACAAGCGCGCATAATATCCGTACACCGTTTCATCGGGCAGTGGTGCAACCGGGAGTAGTTCCTCTGAAAAGGAGTCCAATGAAACCAAGCCCCTGCCTTCCAGCCACACGAGAAGACTTTCCGTAATATCTCCTTTCCACAACGTGTTGTCCGCGTCAAAGACGGCAAAGGCATCACAATCGCGATACCGGTCAATTAGTTTCTGTAAACTCTCTCTCGCACTGCTCTTCCATAAGGAAAGTCGACTCATTTTTGTACCTCTGATATCAAAATGTGGTTACATGATAATCATCCCTTTCACAAAAGCACAACGTTTACTGAATTTTGACGCCTAAGAGTCGTTAAAATGGCTGTTTGGTTCAAATTGGCTCTTTCGCTTTTCGGTCAATACGTTTTATCCAACCTAATAAATTATTCAATTCCAACGGGAGTACAAATGCAAGTAATACAGAACTCATGGCAAGATGGATCTTGGGAATCCGATCTCCAGCACGATGAAAACGTTTCATTGGTCTTTATATTTGGAGAGCGATCAATATTGGAAGAGAACGCCGCCATCGATGAAATTCGCGCCATATATCCGGGTGCCGTACTCCTTGGGGGATCCACATCCGGAGAAATTCTCGGAGAAGAAGTTTTGGATAACTCTATCGTATATTCTGCGATTCGATTTGATAAAACCAAACTGGAAATTGCGACAACCGAGTGCAAAAGCGGATCGGATAGCTTTGAGGCGGGTCAACAACTCGCTAAAAATTTGAACCATGATGAACTCACCCACGTTTTCGTTATTTCAAATGGTTTGCATGTCAATGGAACGGATCTGTCCAAGGGCTTGGCTTCGGCACTACCACCCAAAGTAACCACAACAGGAGGCTTGACGGGTGATGGCGCCCAATTCTCAAAGACCTGGGTCATCGCAGGAGACCAATCGTCTTCGACCCTCGTAGCCGCCATTGGTTTGTACGGTGCACACCTCAGGGTTGGCTTTGGATCCGCTGGAGGCTGGGAAGTCTTTGGCCCCGAACGAGCGGTAACCAAGAGCAACGGTGGTGTCCTCTTCGAACTCGATGATAAAAGTGCCCTCTCGTTGTATAAAAAATACCTGGGCGAGCACGTCGATGAATTACCCGGTTCGGCTCTTCTCTTCCCCTTGATGGTCAAGCGTCCCGACAGCGATCGCGGGGTCGTACGTACCATTCTATCCATAGACGAGGAAGAGCAAAGTATGACCTTCGCGGGCGACGTTCCTTCGGGTTCCACGGTTCATCTCATGCGCTCGAACACCAACCGATTGGTAGACGGAGCCTCTGATGCCGCAACCAAGAGCATCGATGCCATGGGTACAACGTCACCTGAGTTTGCGATCTTGGTCAGTTGTGTTGGACGTAAACTCGTTATGAAACAGCGCGTGGAAGAAGAAGTCGAAGCCGTACAAGAAATCATTGGCGAAGATACAAAATTAATCGGATTCTATTCGTACGGTGAACTCGCTCCCTATGAAAAAGGTAGCCCTTGTGAGTTACATAACCAAACAATGACCATCACAACCTTCGCGGAAGTTTAGAAGATAGAATGCATCGCCTTTTAAAACGACAAATAAAAAAATATGTGAGTCGCAATCTCGAGGTTGATGAGAAATATAAGAAGTTCATCGATGCCATCAATGATGCATACAACTCATACGATAGCGATCTGCAGATGCTCGATCGCTCCCTCAAATTAAGTTCGACCGAACTGGTAGAGGCAAACAGGGGCCTTCGTTCGCAGAAACAAGAACTCGAAGCCAACCTAAAACAAATTCGTCAAATGAAGGATCAACTGGTTCTCCAAGAAAAAATGGCGTCCTTGGGAAGTCTCACCGCAGGCATTGCACATGAAATCAAAAATCCGCTGAACTTCGTAAACAATTTTGCCGATCTGTCCACAGATCTCTTGGAAGAACTCAAAGAACTTCTCGAAGAAGACGAGATGGATCTGGAGGAACTCGCAGAGATTAT
>JAYYRF010000175.1:0-10768 GCA_036127535.1 Myxococcota bacterium
ATCTTTCTCTGTTGGAAGATGCCGCGAAGTCTTTCCCGGATTTTGAGTTGTTCCACCGAGATTGTGTCGCCATTTTACTTCATGAGGGAAAAAAAGAACAAGCTCTTGAGCGAGCGAATCGTAATATATTGAATTTTAAAGGTAATTATGATATGTGGATCGATTGCGGCGCTGTATATAGCCGAATGGGACAGTACAAAAGAGCAGAAGAATCCTATCGTATGGCCTTATCTTTGCAGCCCAATGCGCAAGATGCATGGTTTAATTGGGCAAATATGCTCTTAGAAAGGCAACAATACGCGCAAGCAGAGGAGCATTACTTGAGAGTCGTTCGAATTAATCCGGACAACGAAGAAGCTTGGCTTCAACTCGCATATTGCTGTTTATTCTCACACGATTATTACGTTGCCTTACGGTACCTCGAAAAAGGATTGACGTTAAAGAGGAATGAATCGGCCTTTTTTTACGTTAGAAGCTTGGTTCTAGAAGAATTACAAGACTTGGATGGAGCATTGAGCAATATAGATAAGGCATTGAAGAGGGGAAATGATGAAGAATTGTGGAAGCAGTTGATTAAACTTCTTCGGAAAAAAGGAGAAGATACAACGAACGTTATGCAGTATATGGAGGATATTATCCGCTGATTTTTATAAGAAACTCTAAATAAATCCAGTTACAAGCTGGATTTTTTGGTTTAACGGCAGGGGTTTTGTGCGAAGATATTTTTTATGTCAAACATCTAAAGTAAGTATTTTTTATAAAAGATCCATAACTTGCTTCTTATTTTTTATGAACAATAAGTGAATTTTATATAAAAATAAAATTGGTATGAATAACTTCATAAAAATGAGTCAAACGAAAATAGAAGTTTTATAAAAAATAACCACCAACTTATTTTTTATGTCAAGTTCTATAAAAAAAGGAGGTGCAAATTAGCGAAAAATTAAAGAACAGATGTGGTATGATGGATTCGAGTTGGGTTTTAGGATGAACTACCTTTTAAAAGAATTGATAGAGCGATACAGTATCTCTGAAGAAGATTCTCGTTCTTTAGAAAGTATCCTTCAGAACCGTATGGCAAACCTTTCCGCTGAGTTTACCATATCGGAACCAACAGAAGGCTCTTTGGTGGATACCGGAGAGACGACCTCTGTGAATCATCTTCCTGTCTTGGATTTCCAGTCTCTCGATATTTTAGGCGTAGGAGCGAGCAGTATCGTTCACAAAGTCCATGATGATCTTCTATCACGCAATATGGCAATGAAGATTGTTAAGGAATCGATCATGAATTCCAATCGCTCGCTGCGTCGATTTATTAAAGAGGCCCAGATAACTGCTCGCCTGCAACATCCGAATATTCTCTCTGTTCATCAACTGGCTCAACATCCGGATGGTCGTATATTTTTCACCATGCCAGAGGTAAAGGGACAGACCTTTTTAGAGGTTATCCAAGAATTTCATTCTTCGAAGCAAGATAAGAATTTACGTAGATTGATAGATATCCTACGAAAATCTTGCGATGCTATTGGCTATGCGCATTCTCAACAAGTCATTCACCGTGATATTAAGCCTTCCAATATTATGGTTGGTAATTATGGTGAGGTTTGGGTGGTCGACTGGGGGCTAGCCAAGGATCTTTCAAAACCAGATTCAGAAGCAAAATCTGTTGTGGGTACACCTGTATATATGTCTCCAGAGCAGGCAAAGGGTGAAAAGTTGTCGCCCCACTCCGATGTATATTCTCTCGGCTGTATCCTATATTATATTTTGACAGCTTCTCCTCCCTATATTGCGGTTGACGGTGGAGAAGTAATTCGACAAATTTTAGAGGGGAGACCCCCTTCTGTTCAAGAGCGTTCATCAGAAAATAAACTGGATTTAGATGAAGAATTAATACGAATCTGCGAACGAGCCATGGCGAGAGATCCGCAAAGTCGCTACCAAGACGCGAATGAGCTACGAAAAGAAATCAGTGACTGGCAAGATGGAATTCTGCGTAGAGGAAAAGCTTTGGAATTGGTATACGAAGCAGAAAACCTCATACCGCAAGCGACAACAATGATTGCAAAAGCGTCCAGTTTACGTGAAGATGCCAAAGATTATTTGCAAGCGATTCCTTCTTGGAGTGAAGAATCAAAAAAAGTAACTGCTTGGAGAAAAGAAGAAATCGCAACTGCGCTGGAGCAAAAAGCAAACTTAGAACTCATTCGGGGGGAACAACTCTTACATGCTGCCTTGACGTATGTTCCCAATTTACAAGAAGCTCATATTTTACTCAGTAATCGCTATCGTACTCAGCATTCGAAAGCGGAGTATACTCTTAATAAGGAAGAGATGGAAAAATCGGAGGCTAAGCTACGAGTTCATGTGAATGCTTTACCTGACGGACATCCGAGAAAAGAGAGTCATTTTGCTTATTTACGGGGTACAGGAGCTCTTTCTATTACAACCGATCCTGAAGGTGTAGAAGTATTACTTCATCGTTATGATATTGTAAATCGCCGATTAAAAGCGGAGTTTTTATGTGTTCTTGGAAAAACTCCAATTCGAAAGTATCCGATGCCCATGGGAAGCTACCTGCTTATTCTTAGAAAAAAAGGTTATCACGAGGTTCGCTATCCAATATATATTGCGCGACAAGAGCATTGGGACGGCATTCCTCCTCATGCTACAGAGATATTGCCGATAAAGATGCCGCCCAAAGGTTCTTTGGAAGAGAATGAGTCATATGTTCCTGCGGGTTGGTTCTGGAGTGGAGGAGATCCAAAGGCACAATTTTCTCTACCTCTTCGTCGGATTTGGGTAGATTCCTTTGTCATCCAACGATTCCCCACGAGCAATGGAGATTATCTCTCTTTCTTAAATCATTTGATCCAGCAAGAGGAAGAAACAACCGCACTTCAACACGTTCCATGTGAGCAAAGTGGTACTTTGGGCGGAAAAGGAGAGATGATTTATGGTCTGTCCAGACGTGGTTGGTTTTACCTAAAGCAAGATTCTGAAGGGAATTTGTGGGACGAAAATTGGCCAGTTCTCAAAGTAACCTGGGATGATGCGACGGTTTTTTCGCAGTATCTGTCCAAAAAAACGGGTAAAAAATGGATCCTACCCAACGAGATTCAATGGGAAAAGGCTGCTCGCGCTGTAGATAAAAGAAAATTCCCGTGGGGGGATTTTATGGATCCGGTATGGACTTGCATGCGTTACTCTCACAATAGTCGTAAAAAACCCCGCTCAATTTTCAGCACAGCGGTTGATATAAGTCCTTTTGGAGTATATGGAATGGGGGGAAATGCAAGAGATATGACGTCTTCTCGCTTTTCAATCGAAGGTCCAAATATCAAAGATGGACGTCTTGTTGAAGAAATCTCCTTGGGATCGGATGAGTTCTTTACCGCCAAAGGTGGTTCTTGGTACGATAATGCTCAATTTATTCGGTGTTGCTCTCGATCATCGGAACACAGAAAAAAAAGTACCTCTCTTCTTTCTTTTCGACTTATTCGTTATCCCAATTGGTAAGAATATTACGAATTTCGTTTAGAGATGGGAGTTTATCAGAATCTTGTAGCAAGTCGACAGCAATTTCATTCTTTTGTTGATGCAGTTTTAAAATTGCTGATTCGATGGTGTTTCTGCTGATAAGACGATAAATGGACACATTATTTTTTTGTCCGATTCGATGACTTCTATCTGCTGCTTGGGCTTCAACGGCTGGATTCCACCATGGATCTAAGAGAATCACTTCTGATGCCATGCTTAAATTGAGTCCGGAACCACCCGCTTTTAAAGAGATTAGAAAGCAAGTGATATCTTCATTTTGAAATCGTTGAATTTCCTCTTCTCGTCTTTCAATGGAAAGAGAGCCATCTAAATAACAAAATTGAATTTCTTCTTGTATGAGTCTGGGACGAAAGAGCTTCAGCAATTGTACGAATTGACTGAAGATCAAAACCTTTCGATTTAATGCTTTCATTTGAAGGATTAGATCGATAGCTCGCTCTAGTTTTGTTGATTGAGAAGGAAAATTGGGATCGATAAGCCTGGGATGGCAAGCAAGTTGTCGGAGCCGTGTGAGAGCTGAGAGCATTTGAAATCGAGATTCTGGGCGTAAAATATTGATTTTGGATAGTAAGGCCATATGAGACTTGTTGTACAGTTCTCGTTCTGGCGGTGATAGATCTATATATTCCTCTATCTCTATTTTTTCGGGCAAGTCTTTTGCTACTTGCCCCTTGAGGCGCCGAAGTAGAAATGGGTTCAGCAATCGACTAAGAGCCTTTCTTCTATTGGTTTCGATAAACCGTTTGAAAAATTGAGCTTTGGAGCCAAGAAGACCGGGGTTGGTAATATGAAAGAGAGACCAAATATCCAACAGATGGTTCTCTATGGGAGTTCCTGATAGGGTAAGTTTAAAACGAGCGGGTAGGGCTTGCGCTGCTTTTGCTCTTTCAGTTTGCGGATTTTTGACCGCCTGTGCTTCATCGAGCACCAAAACGGAAAAAGAATGCGCTTTTAAAACATCTAGATCCCTGGAAAGTAGTGAGTAACTCGTGATAAGAAGGGTATTTTCTCTTAAAAAGAGTAGAAAATTTTTACGTTTAGAGCCCTTGTAGATGATTGGATCTAATTTGGAGCAAAATTTTTTGGTCTCATAGTACCAATTCATCGTCAAACTTGTGGGTCCCACTACGATGAAAGGCCCTTTTTGGGTACTGAGAAAAGCAAGGGTTTGAACGGTTTTTCCCAAACCCATATCATCGGCTAAACATGCTCCAGGAGACCACTGTGATAAATTAAAGAGCCAGTGATAGGCCTCCTCTTGGTATGGTCTAAGTGTCGTTTGTAGGTCGGTGAGCGCGGGAGGGGATAGGGGGTTTTTTAGACGATTGGCGCGAAGAATCCAATCTTTGGGCTTATCTGTATCCGGTAAAATGGTGTCCACAATTGGGATGTGCTGCTGTGAAAGGAAGAGTTCTTGTTGTTTGGGATGGATCGTATCGGCTAAAATAAGCAGTCGACGTCTCAATTCATCGTTTAAAAGAAGCCATTTGGCTCCGCTCAAAGCGATGAAGGGTCGATTGTCACGTACGCTGATCAACAAGTCTTTGAGGTCAACATTGCTATCTATATCTTCCATGCGAATATGACCGGAGATACTAAAGCCCTGTTGTCTAGCGGATATTTTAGTAAACAAATCCTTGGGTTGCGCCTCGTGTACTGTATGACCAACCCATTCTACAGGATATTGATTTTCTTTCAGCAGATCAAGAAGTCGAAGAATGGCTTCATTGGATTTGATTTGCCAAGTTCTTTTTGTAGGCTCGAGGCCGATTGTAGATAGTTTTTTTTCTAAAGTACTGTTTTCTAAGGATAAATTTCTTATTCCAAAGACTTGTTTCCCCTCTACATATTCATAGATTTGCTTTGGTGGTTCTCCGATATCATATAGATTTTTGAACGGTCGAACTTTTACATCAACTTTCATGGTATTCGAACGCAGAAACTCGACGCGAAAAATGGTCTCTGAGCTTGTTGGAAAGGCTTTTCCTCTTAACGGTTCGCTCAATATAACGGGAACAATCTCATTAAGTGATGAGAGACGTAGCTTAATTTCGTCAAGCGCTTCTATCGGTAGAGAGGTAGAGAAGAGGCTTTTTATAATAGATTGTTTTTTAAGAGATAAATTGAATATTTTGCACGAATTATCCTCAAGAAGTATCCAAATTTGACCCGCGATGCGATTTTTCGTGAGTGCGTGAAATTCGGCAAAGTTTAAAAATGTTGCACCGCAACATACCTTAAAAATAAGGCGACCATTTTCTTTGAAAAGGTACAATTTAAGTTCACTTTCGACTACTTCTATTGTTTGGTTCGATTTCGAGCCCAAAAAAACTCTTGGATGGAGAACCAGTTTTCGAATTGCTTGGTGTATTAGCGCCTGTTTGTGGCCGGAAGAAATCCCTTTTAGATTTTCCCCTTCATTTGGCCATAAAAGCTGGAGGAGTTCTCGTTCCTCCGAGAAGAGATCTGTGTTGGTTCGTAGCGTTTTGATATCGGCTTTTTTCTGCTTCCATTCACCTTTCGAAGTTGTATGACACCAAACTGGTTCCAATTGAATCCCAACATGCTTGAGCGTTTTAATTCTCCAGCCCAGCAGTGACGTGGGAAATTCTTCCTTCATCAAAATCTGATCCAAATCAGACAATGCGCGTGACCAGCGTGGAGTGGACAGTAGATGTTCTAGATTTTGATGATTTCGTACTTTTTCAGGATTGCTCAAAGACTCAAGGGCGTAATCTATAGCCGACAATGCAATGGAACATTTTCCCATAGCACCTTTGGAACAGCGACATCGTAAAATAGCCGGCTCAGATTGAAGATCTATTCGAATCTCTGGCCATCTTCCGTCTCCGCACCAAGCTTGTGTTTCCTCCTTATAGACAATTGTTGGAGGGTTTTCTTCTACCCAAATTCGATGTCCAATCGTTGATGAACGTAGTCTTGGCTTTGCTACATTACGGATACGAGTGCGAAGGTGTAAAAGACGATCCCACAAAGCAGAGATGGCAGGCATGGGAGGAGGAATTTTTTTTAGAAGAGCGTCTTCTTCGGCATAGGCTTGCTCGAGTTTGAGGCGCTCTTCTTGTAAAAGTTGAATGGCTGCTTTTTGATAAGATAGTGGAACGAAATTGGCGTTTGCCCGTTCGGTAGCGGTCGGCTTGGTAATTACCTCGCGAAGAGGTATATCACTTTGCTTATATACCCACAGCCATGCAGCTTGATCTTCTTTCACTCGTGACTGTAGCATGCGTGCCGGAATATTGAGAGCGCGCTCTAAACCATGCATGGAAGCCCACTCTTGCAATTCTTCGTAGGACATATTTGGATACAGTTTCATGGAACGATCCTAAAATTATGAGACAAACACTCTTACTTCTATCATAGTCATTTTTTAGCGAAAAATAAGGACATAAAAAGTCCTAATTAGTACTACGAACATTTAAACGGCTGGAATAGCAGGCCGTATGACTGTGACGCAAGCGAAGTGACGGGTTCTCTTTGATTTAAGAGTTCTTTTTATACCCGAAACCTAGCTTTCAATTAGCAAGTATTGAAAACTCGATCGGCCGATCTTAATTTTATCTTTGTCTCTGAGGGCATGTTTTTTGACCGAACTACCGTTTACCTGCAAACCGGTCAGCATGGACTTTTTTTCCAATATGTGACGTTTTCCATCCCAATTAATGGTTGCGACCACACCGCTGACCATAAACCCCTCTACTTTAATCATGGCCGTTTTCCCACCAAAGGTCATTAAGTTGGATTCCGGAAAAAGCTTTCTTCCCCGATCATCCAAGACACATCCATTGTTGAGAAGGCTCTTTTCTTTGAGCAGGGCTTTTGCTTCCTTCGCTGAAAGCTTGAACGTAATGTCTTGGTTTGGATTGGAGTGCCTGGGGTCATAGGGAGGGAAGTATATGATGGCACGTCCCCGATAGAATTTATCTTCTTGCTTATCACCCAAATAAATTAAGGAAAAGGTGCCAACTAAGATTTCATCTCTACTGTTTAGTTGTTGTTGGGAGACTTTTTGATTGTTGACGGAGATGCCATTTTCAGATTTTGTGTCTATGATCTCCGCTCCGCCTTCGTTGAGGCGAATCGTAGCGTGCTCTCTACTGACAGAGATGTTTGGTAGTACAAGATCACACTCATCTCCGCGGCCGATCAGTATTTCAGGTTTCTCGATTTCGAAGCGTTGATCTTGTTGGTTTTGTAATTTGATGATTAATCTTGGCATATGTACCCCAAAATCTATAAAGATCATATGGAAGTTTCGTATTTCCAACTATCATTTTACACTTCTTCTTGCAATAATGATACAAGAGAAGGAAACATCGCGGTGTCTGTGATAGATTGAAATCGTCAAAATAATAAAGAGCTAATTATTATAGGGTAAGCGAGATGAGTGAGAAAACAGCGGACGAACAAGACCTAATAAAGCAATCGGAAGTATTTTTTATCTCTTTGGATAAATTGGTCAAAGGGATGAAGTTGTATCAAGGTAAAGGCGCTCTCGTTGAACAACTTCTCAACGATACCTATAAAAAATCGCAAGATTTCGTAAAGGAGGAGAGAACGTTTAAAGTTTCCCCGGTTGGACCGATGGTCGCTTCAGAACCGTTGGCCGATGAAGGCAAGAATCCGGCGTATTTTTTTCAGCTGTATTGCGACGGTGTACGAGAACTGACATTTCTACCCAACGTTGAAAAAGAAGAACTTCGACAACTCGCCTTTGTCTTTAATGGGGATTATCGAGGCTCACAAGACGACATGGTGACAACGCTATGGAAAAAAGAGTTGAAAAAGATTCGTTATTATGCGGTCGATACACTGGGGGTGCAAGTAGACGATCAAGGTGAAATGGAACTTCTTTCCCGGCAAGGGGATGCTTTGCAGTCTTCTGAAGACGGAGAAGACATGACGATGTCCTCTTCGGATATGCGTCTTCTGCGAGCAGAGTCCTCTCTTATTTGGGTAAAAAATTGCTTTGCTCCTGCAGCCGCAACCGGAGCCATTAAGGAAATGGCCGAACAGTTAGAACTGAAAAACAATGCCGATATCTCTCGCTTCATTGCGATTTCGTTGCGTGCGATGGAACAAGATCCGTCTTGTTCCAACATGGTGGATAATGTATGGCTCGCTTATACCAAAAATGGTGCGAAAAAAGAGATGTCTACCGTCGTAGATACATTGAAGGTTTTAATCCAAAAAGGCGTTTCGAAGGCGAGTGTGTTGTTAAATCAAATGTTTCAACGAGAAAATCTAGATCGTCTTGCTCCTTGGTTAGATACGAGTCCAGCTCTACTGGAAAGTATATCTTCTTTGCTTGAATTGGAAGATTTTGATTCCGAACTGCTGGTCGTTCTTCTCAAAAAACTGCCGATTGGAGATGCGAGGAACGAATTACTAAAGAAAATTTCGGACAGCGGTGTAGACATGACGGAATTCTACCTCAATAATCTGCAATCCGATAAAGAAGAAATGGTTATAGACGCCATTAAGGCATTGGGGCAAATCGGATCTGATCAGGCGCTAGAGGCTCTTTCTGGCGCGATGTCACACAACTTGGGTCAAGTGCGCGCTGCTGCCATCAAAGCGATGAACAAAAGATATATTCCATCTGCTCGTAAACCTCTTGTTCGATTGCTCAAAGACCCCGACTCTGATCTAAGAAGACGCGCGCTGGAGATCTTGGGAACCAGCGAAGATAAAACCATTGGTTCAGCCCTGCTTGGTGTGATGAAAATGGGAGATTTTATCAAGAGACCGATGGAGGAGCAAAGAGAATTCTTTATTGTTCTCGGTCGCTTTCCCAGTGCATCGACGATGTCTTTTTTCGCCGAAATCTTGAAGGAAAAGAGCATGCTCTCTCGGAACAATACCGTACAAGAGCGACAAATGTTAGCGGTTGAGGCTCTTCGAGAGTCCAATTCTCCAGATGCTTTACCGGCACTCCAAAAAGCGTCAAAGAGTTGGTATTTACCCTCAGCGGTTAAAGAATCGATAAAGGCCGCGATTGCGGCAAAGAAATAGGAGCCGTGATGAGTATAGAATTGGGAACAAAAATACTTCTGACGCTGTATTCCTTGGGAAGTGTACTTAAGTTATATGAAATTAATAACTCTGCGGTGGTACGACAGATGGACTCTTTGGAGGCATCTCTTAAGGATTTTTTCGCAGAGGGTTCTGACGAAGTCAAACTCACGCTTCGCGCGGATGAATTTTTCATCAATGACCAACTTTTTAAGGTGGACCTGCAGATGTACACTCGCATGCGAGAGTTAGCGAAATCTTTGGGCGAATTTGATTACGGGGACTTACGGTTCTCCTCCAATACCAGTCGTGCAGATATAGAGGGGTTTGTTCAAGGCTATTCCGATTCGTTACGCTCTTCGAAGTCTCAATTAAAACCACAATACGGTGGTATATCGGGAAAAAAGGCCGTTGGATCATCCGCGGCCGCGTTCCGATTTGAACCCAACAAAATGGCCATTTGGCTTTACGCCGGACTCTTGGATGTTGTAGAACAACTCTATCTGCAGTATCGGAATGGAAAAACCCCTTCTTTACTCCCTTTGCGTAGAAGTTTGCAGATGATCATCGATAATATGAAGGAGCACGGGGGCATTTATCAAATGTTGTCTGCGATTCGAGATTTGGAAAAGCAGCGCTCCTTATCGAATACGCGTGTCGCTATCGCGATCGATGCGATTGGCATGGGTATCTTTCTGGATTTTTCAAGCTTGGTTCTAATGGATTTGGCGCTTTGTGGAATTTTGGGAGGCTTGTCCAAGTCAGACTCTGCCATTGAATCTGTTAAGCCGCTGTTTCGATTTTCGGGCTTGGGAACCTCTTCTGTTGGTCTGATCTTGACCTTGCATGACGCTCGTGCCGCCCGACAAGGGCAAAATGCCGGTGTTTTGGGCAATGTTTTGATGATTGTAGAATCGTATCATCGTTTGCTCAATGAGCATCTCGCAACACCGTTGCCCGATTTGGTTCGTCAGATGGCAAATGGTAAGGTTGAGGGACTCGATCAAGGTTTGGCACAACTTTTTGCTCGATACAAGGGATTGTACCCTATCGGCTCATTGCTGTTGGTCGATGGTGCAAATGCCATTGTAATGGGGCATGGCAATAATGAGGTTGGTAAGAAGCGACCGATTATAGCAAAGATTCGAAGAGGTAACCTGATCCCTGATTT
>JAYYRF010000176.1:0-3481 GCA_036127535.1 Myxococcota bacterium
AGCAGCTTTTACCTTGTATGATCTGGAAACACAAGCTGCACTCGTCTCAAAAGAATTAGAGATGACGAAACTGACAGAAATCGCAGCAAATCTTCCATCTTTTTTTCAAGATTTTGGCGAGCAGTACCTATCGAAGATATCAAAGCCAAAATCACCTGTTGTTTCAGGGAAACGAGGAAGTAAAGAGTACGAAGCAAACGTTGCCCGGGAAACGAAGAATCAAAGTGATCCCAAGATTGATTATCCGACGCAAAAGATAAGTCTCCTCGAGGATTACACACTTCCTAACTATTTATATACTACGTCAGCGATTCCTTTGAATGTTGGTAACGCCTATGTGAGCACGAAAGAGATTTTTTATTTTACGGGGGGATATGGTCTCACCGACAATTTAACCCTTTTTGGAGAGATTTTTCCGTTTCCGGATGTTGGATTTATGATGCTCGGTACGCAGTATTCGTTTAATCCGAGCAGAAATTTTTATATCGGTTTGGAGTTCCGTTCTTTTTTGGATTTTTACGACACAGCCATTGATATTTCAGGCTCCGTTGCCTTTACGTTCGGGTCTGCTCAAAATAATTTCACGCTCAAATATGTGAAAGGGAGCGATGGAAATACCCGATTTGGGGATTTTTTCTGGAGCCTAGCGCCACATGAAAATTTCATAGTCTTTCTTTCCGGTGCAAAGAAAATAACGCCTAAAGTTAGTGTCGTTAGCGAGAATTTTCTGTACGTCTATTCTTTGGGAGACATAGACTTGGTGATTCATACCGTTGATTTTCGCTACTTTTTTCAAAATCGAAGCTATATAGACATAGGTCTTGGTCTAACAGGATATGATATAGGTGATTACAACGACCAGTTTTTGCCCTGGATTGGCTACACGCTTCCCTTTGTTCGGTAGGAGGATGGAAATGGCTTCGATTTCTTTGAGCCGTGTTCCTGTGCAAACGGTACAACTTCCCTACGATAGAAGTTGCTTTAAATCGACTTTGCTCTTGGTTAAATCCTTTGGGAGTACAGAATTCTTATTTGCGAGAAGCCGGTTTTAGAATATTCTACCGAAGATATCTCTTCTTGATATACTCTTATGTGAAACACTTATACAAGGAACGGTTCTTATCATGTTTCGATTATTCAGAAAAATAGCAGGACTGCCTCTCATTTTTTTAGCTTTCCAGGGTACTGCTGTCGCGGCAGAGCCTGTGATCTATGTGGGAGGAACGCTTGGAGTAAACGATTCACAAGGTCAATCCATTAGTGAATCAATAAGCAAAACGATACGATCAACCTATGGGGTTGGGGTTCGGCTATTAAATACGGGTTGTCAATCGGCCCCGTGTCAAATTAGTGAAATGCAAGGGACTGCGGCAGAGATTTTAATTATTACGGATGTGGCCAACATGATGGGTTTTTATGTTGCGGACATTCGGGTGTATGACCTGCTCGACAGTGGTGGTGAGATAGCGAATGTAGAAGCGGAAGGAGAGAGTTTATCCGAATTGAAAAAGAACATCTCCAATGCCATCTTAGAACTTGCAAAGGAACGGTTTCTCGGCATTCAACAGCGAGAAGTTTCGTATAAAGCACCAAAGATGGAAGAGAATAACAAGGAAGATACCAAGAGAGTGGTTGCGAATGTAAGTAAAGAGTTATTGCCAGGAGAGCTGACTCTCTACAACAAGGGGGGGCAATTGGAAATATCGGCCGCTGCTGGCCTACAATTAAATAATCCTATGGTCGATCGCCGCGTTGTTAGTGTGAGTGGTGTGTATTATCTGCAAGACCGGTTGGGCCTCGAAGCGCACGCTGCATACTCACCCGATCTTGGACTTACGGACGTAAAAGGTCTGACAAAAACACTGGTTCTAATTGCACACAGCGGAAGCGCCGATTTAGAATTTCAACAGCCTTTGGATAAAATGGAGCTTGGCCTAACCTTTGGAGCGCGATGGACACCAATCCGTGCCACTTCGTATCCGATCGGTCAAAATGTTATCAAAACGGATATATATGGCACGGCCGGATTGGGATTTCTCTCTACAAATTTATACTATGCCCAATATGATCCGACAAATATGGTCACCCTCGTTAACGCCGGGCGAAAAATTAGAATACCCGTACAGGCTGGATGGGGAATTAAATTCTTCTTAAACAAAAGCTTTTCTTTCAATATCGATCATCGTCATTATTTTTATCAAGGGCTTAAGCCACAGTATGACCCTGAAGTCCCGGTGAATGAATCTCAAATCTACCACAATCATATAGCATCCTTGGGCGTCAGCTTTTTTCCGGCCGGATTAAAATCGACCAATAATCTTTTTGCGAAAAGCATTCGCTCCGACAGTAAACGAATGCAAAGCTTATCCGGGCATCAAGTCGAGGCGGGGGTTTCAACGATTACCAACGATCCGTTTCTCTACAGACGTGGTATTTCGACGGCATATACCTTCTATCCAAGAGAGATGTTTGCCTTCAAAGCGGTTGCAGAGTTTTATCCCGATTTTGGAGATGCGGATTGGAAACCGTTAACGAAACAGCTCGTTGAACAAAACAGTGTCTCTCCCGATATTAGTAAAATGCAGGCCCTGGCGTATGGTACGATCGGTATTGAGCCTTTGTATTATCACGCAAATGGCCATCGTGGATTTTTGGGATTCAATGCTGGATTGGGTATGGTGCAGACGGTAGACGATTTGAGTGCTTTACAAGCAGAAGAAGACGTAAGAGCTATATCATCTCAAATTCAAAACCATCTGCTGAATGTTTTTGGAATCTATACAGGAGTCAGTACCAAAAGAATTGGTTTGGCGATTCATTTGGATTCAATGATGTATATTGAAACGGTTAATGCAACAACGTTGGAAATGAAGAACAACCTTGCACTAAAAGCACGTGTTACTCTTCCAATTGGAAACTAAAACGAGGGGAAAATCATGCCAGGATTCGCTATTTTTTTAATGGGTATGGCCAGCGCTGAAATCGGCGGATCCATACATGTCACACGAAGTGCTCCAACACAGGATCTGACAAGCTCTCTGCAGCCAGGTCTTGGAGGTCATATTCGTCTTCATTTTAATCGCGGCAATTTCAAATTTGGGCCGATGATTCAAAATATACCACACAATGGAATGTACTACGATATGCAGGCTGATATGGGCTGTGCTCAGCTCGGAACGTGTATCCAAGGCGATACGAATATATTCTATGTTGGTGGTTATGCGAGCTACCGTGTTGGAGGAAAGGGGATTCACTTTGTTCCCTATGGTGCTCTTCAGGTCGCGTTTGCTCCTCTTTTAATGACCAGAGAGTATTATCTATCAGAGGTTGTTCCAAAATGGAGCGGCCTAGAGTCTCCCATTCATAGCTCACCACACCCAACCGTTCGAGTGGGGACAGATATACGTTTTCCTTTTTGGAAAGATGGCCCAGGATTTAGCATAACAGCGAATACTGCGTATGTTTTGGGGATGGATCTCTT
>JAYYRF010000177.1:0-10431 GCA_036127535.1 Myxococcota bacterium
TTGGGTAGACCTACCCCTTATGGCTTTTACCGCCATCGATTATGTGAAGCGCGTGGTTGCGATTCCAGGAGATCGCATCAAGGTGGTGGATAACATCGTCTATATCAATGGAAAATCTCAAAAGAAAACCTTCCAAGAAGACTATAATTTTGTAAACGACAGTTGCCTCTCCTACCCGATGAAATCTTTCTCCGAGGATCTCAACGGCTACTCTCACGAGATCTTAACCAAATCGAATGGCCGCGGTGTTTCCCAAGAAGAAATCATTGTTCCGGAAGATCATGTATTCGTGATGGGTGACAACCGCGACAACTCGAGCGACTCTCGCAAATGGGGATTTGTACCCTTCCGCAACATCAAAGGAAAAGCGCGATTTGTTTGGCTCTCTTATGACCAATGTGTAAAAGGAACCCCTCTATTGGGCGACATCCGAGAAGATCGTTTCTTTGTTCCCATACAGTAGTTGATATCTTCAAAACCGTGCCAAATAAAAAAGAAGTGTTTTGATCAAAATACGCTAGACTATTGCATATGTTATCCCGCGCTTTACCCTACGTAGAATCCATCAGCTTTTTTGTATGGCTTATCTTGGCCGGTTATCTTTTTTTCCAATCTGGAGAAAGCGACCTCAAGCCACTAACCGCAGAAGCGCTGCAAGCCTCCTCCTCCGAAGAGCGCTGGAACGGTATATTTTTCCAAGAACAGCACGTTGGATACTCCGTTGCCCGAACGAGTGAATTGGAAGACGGATCTCTCTTGATGGAACAACGGTCAATCTTTCGGGTAGCCACCTTTGGACAACTCCAAAAAATCGTAACGGCCGGAGCAGCCTTGAGCGATCCCTCCGGAGCACTTCGACGCTTTGACTTTTTTATGGCTTCAGGTGATATCACGCTATCTGCGAAAGGAGAAGTACGTGGAAATCAAATTCTCATGGAAGTGAACCAAGGGGGTGAAGTTAACAATCTCAGCTTTGATATCAAGGAACCGCCACACGTATCACTCTCCCTAGAGGCGGCCATACGAAAGCAAGAACTGTCGATTGGTAAAAAGTTCTCTCTCCCCTACTTCGATCCGGTCACCATGTCGCAACAAGATATGAGCATCAAGGTGATCGACAGTGAAATCCTCGAGAATGGAGAAGAAGCTTGGTGGATACAAACCAGTTTTGCTGGCATTATGACACGCTCCTTGGTTTCTCCCACCGGTGATCTGCTCCGACAAGAAGGGGGTGCTCTGGGTATCTCCATTGTGCGTATGTCGCCCGCAGACGCACAAAATGTTCCCACGCAAAAAGAGCCTGTCGATCTCATTGCTCTCTCTGCGGTTCCGCTCAAGGGTAAGCTTAAGAAACCTCGAAACAAAACGATCCTCGAAGTAGAGGTCTCAGGAATCGATATTCAAAAACTCCCCCATCGCCCACCCATACAAATCGTATCGGGAAAAAATGTCCGCATTGAAATACCCAACATCAATCAAATCCAAGATGAACCCATCGCGACAACAGATAAGGAGAGCCCCTATTTGGAGGAGACCCTAACCCTCCCCGTCTCCCACAGTGAGATTCGCAACAAGGCCAACGAAGTCATTGGTCAGAGTCAAACGCGCATGGAGGCAGCACAAAAGCTCAACACCTTTGTATACGATTATATGGAAAAGATACCATCGATCGGGGTTCCCAATGGACTACAATCCTTACGACAAGCCAAGGGGGACTGTAACGAACACACCGCTCTGTATGTATCTATGGCGCGTTCGATCGGGATCCCAAGCCGCATCGCCGCTGGCTTGGTCTTTTCAGACCGCACCGGCCCCATTGGACAATTTTACTACCACGCTTGGCCTGAAGTATTGCTCGGTGAACACTGGATTCCCATAGATCCAACCTTTGGTCAATTCCCCGCAGATGCAACCCACATCAAAATTACCGAAGGAGATTTGGATCGACAGGTGGAAATTATGGGATTTTTGGGACAAATCTCCTTAATACTAAAGCAAGCGGAATAATCGAGATCGAGTGCCCTATGATACGTCTAGAGAAAGTAGAAAAACGCTACGGAAAATTTCAAGCGCTACACCCGCTTAGCCTCAATATAGAGGCCGGTGAAGTGTTTGGATTCTTAGGACCCAACGGTGCTGGAAAAACAACGACCATTCGCACCTTGGCAGGTGTCTTGACACCAACGGCCGGCAACGTCTTCATCAAAGACGTCGACATCGTCAAGAATCCAGTTCAAAGCAAGAGGAATGTTGGCTATATTCCGGACCGACCGTACCTGTATGAAAAGCTCACCGCGCGGGAGTTTCTACAATTTGTGGGCGGAATTTATAAACTCGATCCGAAAGAGACACAACGAAGTGGCGATCGTCTCCTGGAAGAGAACGGCCTAAGCGATCGCGCCGATGAATTGATCGAAGCATACTCGCACGGAATGAAGCAGCGCTTAACCTTATGCTCTGCCCTGCTACATCAACCCGACGTTCTCATTGTCGATGAACCTATGGTCGGCCTCGATCCGCACGGAGCGAAAAAGATAAAGGAAAAGTTCAGGCTTTTGGCGGAGGAAGGGAAAACCGTATTCTTATCTACCCACTCTTTAGACGTTGCCCAAGAGGTTTGCGACCGCGTTGGAATTTTATTCAAGGGACGTTTGGTCGCTTTGGACACCGTCGACGAACTTCTTCAAGGAAAGGCATCACAGGATCTGGAGGAAGTCTTTCTCAAAATTACCCAAGAGGAAATCGAAAAGTCCTCTTCAACATCTTGATATCGGACATATAGGAATGTTCATGGTTATATTCCTTTTCGGTTGTCTCGTCTCCAAAGGTCTCAACGTTGCCTATACGGTCGACCGCCCGAGCAATACGTGGGTCGAATTGCCCGACAGTGCCGCAGACCGCGCTTGGCGGAACCCCAAATACAATGCGCTCATCTACGTCAAAGCCAATTGTGGAAACTACTTTGAAGATCGAACCTTACAAGACTCTCTTCTTTCACTCACGCGTGGCCTACATACACGTCCTCCTATTAGTACTGAAAGCATTGTGGTATCCAATCGAGAAGGTCTCTTTCGCGTTCAAGACAGTGAGTTAGACGGTGTTCCCGTTCGTTTGGGGATTCTGGTCGTCAGCAAAAATAACTGCTTGTACGACTTCCTTTTAATCTCCCCGCAAAAATCATTTGAAGAGAGTATCGGCGATTTTATGAATACCGCACAAAGCCTGAATACCGACGTCAATCTCAATCGATCGAAAAAGCAATGATTCGACTTTTGGAAACCTTCGGTTCTTTGGTCATATTGAGTTTGGATACTCTAAAAGAAGTTTTCAAACGTCCATTCGAATTCCAATTAATCATCGATCAACTCGCCAAAGGTGGCGTGGATTCTTGGTCGATTACCGTTTTAACATCTTTTTTCACCGGACTGGTCATTGCCTCCCAGTTCGCCATTGGACTTGAGCCCTTTGGTGCGTCCATGTATACCGGCAGTTTGGTTTCATTGGGAATCGTGCGAGAACTCGGCCCCGTGTTGACGGCACTTTTGGTCGGAGGTCGCGTAGGTGCGGGTTTTACAGCAGAACTGGGAACCATGTCGGTTACGGAGCAAATCGATGCCATTCGATGTTTGGGAGCCAATCCAATTCGGAAACTCGTTATGCCCCGTGTGGTCGCCATGACCTTTGTTATGCCCCTACTCACCATTCTTGCAGATCTGATCGGCTGTCTGGGTGGTGCATTGATATCGATCTTCGAAGTGGGCGTGACCACTTCGTATGCCTTTGCGCAAATGGTCGAGAGCATCGGGATTCAAGATGTGATACACGGTTTGATTAAAAGTGCTTTTTTTGGCTATTTCATCGCCATTATTGCATGCTGGGTCGGGATGAATGCCCGTGGAGGAGCGGAAAGCGTTGGAAAATCGACGACCAATACCGTTGTATATATCTCGGTTACGATTCTAATTGCAGACTTCTTTCTGACTCGATTCTTAATGGCGGTGTACGGATGAAAGAGCCCATCATAGAATTCACGGGTGTGTATAAAAGCTTTGGTTCGAAAGAGATTTATAACGATCTCAACTTGAAAGTGTACCGCGGCGAAACCTTGTGTATTATCGGCGGATCGGGTACGGGAAAAAGCGTTATGATCAAAATGCTCGTAGGCTTGCTCAAGCCCGATAAAGGCTCTGTCAAAGCCTTCGGTAAAGAAATTTCCAATTTGCGCGAGCACGAAATGATCGAGATTCGACGACGAATCGCGATGCTCTTTCAAAACGGAGCTCTCTTCGATTCGCTGACGGTCGCAGAAAATATCAAGTATCCTTTGGTGGAGCACAAGTGGGGAACACACGAAGAGATGGATTTTCGGGTGAAAGAGGTTCTCGAACAAGTTGGACTACCAGGTATTGAACACCAAAAACCATCTGAACTGTCTGGTGGAATGCGCAAACGGGTAGCATTGGCAAGATCGATCGCCGTAAAACCCGAAGTGTTGCTATACGACGAACCCACAACCGGTCTCGATCCGCTCAGCATCCGGCGCATCAACGGACTCATATTGGAATTGCAAAGAAAAACAGGCGTTACCAGTATGGTTGTCACGCACGAAATGCCATCGGTATTCACCATCGCCAATCGTATTGCAATGGTAAAAGACAAAGCAATTGCTTTTATCGGTAACCGAGAGGAAGCAAAAAATTGCAAAGAGGATTGGCTGAGTAATTTTATT
This sequence comes from Myxococcota bacterium, assembly GCA_036127535.1. Taxonomy (GTDB): domain Bacteria; phylum Myxococcota_A; class UBA796; order UBA796; family UBA796. The sequence goes on from JAYYRF010000177.1 coordinate 4,730, forward strand.
GCGGGCGGTGAAGGAGTACTCGATGAAGAGGATCTCTCGACAAAATGATCTTTCTATCTTTGCTTGGCGCACACGCTTCTGACCCATGGAACAGACCCCAGAAAGCGCGCGTAGTGGTACAACCACCCAAAAATTGGTCCCAGCTATGGTCTACAAGCAAAAAACATCGACTTTGGTGGGATCAAAGCCCTGATAGAGCCGAAATCCAGTGGCTGTCTCCAAAGGGATGGAAAACCATGACGAGACGAGCAAAGGCCGGCTGGATTTCTTCAAAATTGCCAATTGGCAGCCAATTTCGCATCCGTTTCCCAAAGCAAAGCAAGCGATGGACTCCGATGTTATCCGCTTCACCGTGGTACTCTCCCATCGACATTGCCCTCTTGAATCAAAAACCGAATAAAATTCCGGGTACACCAACCAGTTTGGGACACGGAGAGCACCTTTGGGTCGGCTCCTTGTACGGTGGTCTCACGGAAGTGAGAAATAAAAACATTCACAAGATTTGGAGACGCTGGGATGGACTCCTCGACGATCGAATTCTCGCGTTGGATCACGACGAAGAATTAATGCTCATTGGAACCATGAACGGTGCCACTCTTATGATGAATCGGAGGCCTGTTCGCTCATGGCAACAAGAATTTCTGTCTCCCCATATCCAAGTGGTATCGATTCGGGGTGATGATTTATGGCTTGGTAGCTATCGTGGTCTGTATAGGGTTCGCGCCGGACACTTTGAAAAGAGACTTTTGCCTCGATCTGTGTTCTCTATAGAACCAGCAAAGGACGGCGGCGTGTGGGTTGGCTACGAGGGATTGCAATACATCGCAAAAGACGACTCCACGACCTCCATCCCAGATATGGGCAATGTATACAGCATCCAAGATCGGGGCGAGAAAATTTGGTTTACCAGCAACCGGCACGGCGTAGCATATATTCAAGATCAGACCGTAACTCCGTACCGAAAAGAGATCGCCAACGAACTTCTGTTTGAAGATCAGGACTTATGGATCGCGGCTGATGAGGGTTTGATCTTACCGTCACAAGAACGTATATCAGACCATTCCGTCGTGTATGCAATCGAAAGGGATACAAAACAGCATTGGCTGGCGACGAAAAAAGGACTGATTTTATACGAAGAAAATCGGACATTTCCAATGTTGGACGCGCAATCCAGCACATATTACCAAACAATTTGGCCCACGTCCGATGGTGCTTTGCTCTTTGCAGAACAACAAACCTACACGTTGGGAACAGCGGTCTTCGAACCCAAAAACTGGACGAAGACACGCCTCGGTTGGTATCCCGAATCAGTGAACGGCTCTTGGATCGATTTGTCCCGATACAAAAATCGATTGTGGCGTTTGAACGAGGAAGGGATTTGGAGCGGTACGAGCCGAAAACCATTGTATCCAATCCAAAACATCATCGATATCGAAGCCTCTAGCCTATCCGTATGGGGTCAAAGCAATGACGGGCGTATATACCGCTTTACGTTGGGGAAACAGGAAAAGATTCCGGGTATTTACGACGTACAGCAGATTTCCGCTGGAGAAAGATCCATCTGCGTCGGAGCGAAAGATGGTTTGTATCGCATATGGCAAAGAAAAGAGAACAGTGTGGAAAAAATATTTGACAAAAAACCGTTTGTAGAAGCGGTTTACAGCGAGAGAGATGGAACCTGTTGGTATGCAACGCGCGCCGGACAACTGGGACGGATCGATACCGATCAGCAAAATAGAATATGGGACATGCCACCTCACATAGATCCAATAGAAAAAATCGTTCTTCAGCAGGAAAAAGGGGTGTGGCTCCTTACGCAAAAAGGGGTATGGCTGTTAAGAATAGAACCATAGAGAAATCAGTATGAAGGTCTTAGGAATATCGGACAATCACGATAGCGGTGCCGCGCTTCTCGTCGACGGAGCACTCGTGGCCGCGATTAACCAAGAGCGTATCGATCGCGTGAAAGGCTCGTCGGCCTTTCCGTGGGGAGCGATCGACGCGGTACTCGATCGAGGACAGGTACGGGCGAGGGACATCGACCGCATCGTCGTCGGGACGAGTTTCACTCCATCTGCCTTCCTGCGCCTCTTTCCCAATCTTCATCAAAAATCAAAAAAGAGCGGTCAGTTTTCTCCGTTGCTGCACGGCTATATGTTGTACCAATCCGCATTGCGTCGAAGTGGTCTTCATTCATGGGAAATCGACGGATGCAAGGCCATTCTCGAGCAGCGCCTCAAAAAGCGTCCCTTTGAAAATGCCGATCTTCATCTTATGGATCACCATACAGCCCATGCACAAGGGGCGTATCGAACCCAAGAACACGCCGAATGTTTGGTGCTGACGCTCGATGCAATGGGCGATGGATGCAGTGCAACGGCTTGGCTGGGGCATAACGGTATATTACGCCCCCTTTGGGAGCAGTCCGGACTTGCAGCCATCAATTTATTTTATAGCCAGGTGACGGAATTCTTAGGGTTCCGTCCGCTTCGACACGAAGGAAAAATTACCGGGCTCGCAGCCTATGTACCGCCAGACCCTCATCTGCTGGGACTTTTTCGAACACGCATTCGTTTCTCAAATGGCCGATTTAATCGAATGAACATTTGGAAACCCAGCAAGACCGATGACGACTTTTGGTTCCAGGTGCGTTCATATTCCAAGGAGACCATTGCAGCTTGTGCCCAGTCCGCACTGGAAGAGGCGACATTGGCCTTTATCGAGTATTGGATACGACGTACAGAATGCGGCAATCTCGCACTCGCGGGGGGTGTGTTTGCCAATGTAAGACTCAACCAAAAAATCGCGGAGATTCCCGGCGTGCGTTCGATATGGATCATGCCGCACATGGGCGACGGAGGTCTTGCTGTTGGTGCCGCATTGGGAAGTTTAGAAACGGAACCCAAAGCGCTCGAGCACTGCTACTGGGGCAACGAACACAATCGAACCGATCGGTTGCGTGCGATCCAACGCCACAATCTACAAAAAACAGATCAAAATATCTTGGAAAAGGCCGCAGCTCTACTGAGCCAGGGATGTATATTGGGGCGAAGTTGTGGTTCCATGGAATGGGGTCCGCGTGCGCTTGGAAACCGCTCTATCATAGCACTACCTTCGGATCATGGTATAAACGATCGTTTGAACGCCAAACTCAAACGATCGGAGTTTATGCCCTTTGCTCCTTTGGTGCGGTATGAAGATGCAGAAAAGTATTTCATCAATCCATCTCAAGCCGGAAGATCAGCGGAGTTTATGACCATTTGCATGAATACAACGCCTCTGTTCCAACAAAAGTGCCCCGCAGCCGTACACGTAGATAAAACCGCTCGTCCCCAACTCTTGAGGCGTTCCGTCAATCCTTCTTTGTACGACTTACTCACAGAAGTCGAAAAGAAAACCGGAACGGGTGTCTTGATTAATACCAGCCTCAACATGCATGAAGAACCGATTACGGCGACGCCCGACGAATCGATTCGCGCGTGCAAAGAAGCGGGCTTAGACGGTTTGTTGATGGATAATTACCTTTTGCAGTGGTGAAAACAATCACTCCTCACAATACGGTATGCATATATCCGGCGGCTGCTCACAGGTCGGATTCTTTTCTTTCCAGCCTTTGCAGTAATGCTTGTGCATTCGCTTGCAGTATTTTTTCAATTGCTTCGGTTTTTCAGCGTCGATAGGACATCGCTTGGGATCGACGGGATTATAATTGGTATTGAGCGCTTGCACGGCATCGAGTTCTGCAATGGGCGTAAAATCTTCGATTTGATTGCTGTCGAGGCCGATGCGATTGAGTCTTTTTAGCTTGGGTAAGATGGAGATATCTTTGATTTGATTTCCGTCGAGTCTCAAGACTTGCAGTTGACGAAGATGGATTAGTGGTGATATGTCGGTTATTCGGTTGGACACGAGATATAATTCTTCCATACGATCGAGCTGTCGGAGTGGCGAAATATCTTCAATGCCATTTTCATAAGCGGTAAAAATTTTGAGGTTTGTCATGCCAGAAAATATGTCTAACGTTGATATATCGACATTGGTGATATCAATTCGTTCGGCTTTCGAAATGATGTCCCATGCACCTTGACAAGAGGCTTGCTTCACAGCATCCTTCAGCAAGAGCGCCGAAGCATCTTGTGCTTCACACGCGTTGATAAAGGGTGTTGGATCACCGCTAGATTCTGCATCCCCCTCTATGAGAATCGTCGGTTTCGAACAAGAAAGAAACATATATATCCACATCGAAAAACTCCAAACAAAACAAATTGCTAGCACACTCAAACAAATAAGACTCACTCCACACAAGACAACAAATAAAGGAAAATTCATGGCGACGGTAGAAATTACAAAAGACAATATGCACGATATTTTAGAACAAAATGAAATAGTCGTGCTCGATTTTTGGGCTGATTGGTGCGAACCGTGCAAGGCTTTCGATCCGATACTTGCAGCAGCGTCAGAACGACACTCCGATATCGTTTTTGGTAAGGTAAACACGGAGGAAGAGGACATCATCTCCCGCGTTTTTCAGATCCGCTCCATTCCCACGGTCTTAATCTTCAAACAGAACATCGGTGTTTTTCGAGAGTCTCGTGGATTCAGACCAACAGAACTCGAATCGATGATCGCAAAGACGCGCGATTTGGACATGGATGAAATCCGAGAGAGAATCGCCCAAGCCCAAGCGGAGGCGGAGGCGGAAGCGGAGAACGAGCATCTCGAAGCCGAAGAGGATGCACAAGAGCAAGCGACCGGCAGTGTTTTAGAGTAAAGAAACGCTACGATTTATTCTCTGAATCGATCTATGGTCTTCGCCATTTGCAGATCGAGCTCACTCAGTCCACCGGCATCATGGGTTGTAAGTAAGATACGAAGCTGATTGTAGCACTGAAAGAATTCTGGATGATGATTCATGGACTCTGCCAGAAAAGCAACGCGCGTCATAAACGCAAAGCAATCGACAAAGTTCGCGAACCGCATCTCTTTTTGAATCGCGTTTCGTTCACGATGATGGGTCCACGTCGGTACTTCTTTGAGGCGTGCTTCCAACTGAGACTCTTCTATTTTATTCATGACTTTCTCCCTATTTTTCGGTACAAGATAACCGATCTAGGCTGGAAAATACACCGATACAGGAAAGCAAATTTATTGACACCTGTATTATAAAAATAAAACACTCCTTTGCGGACATAAAAAGACCGATATATTGGAAATTATTTCTATGTGCTGTACATATGTTCTGAACACAAATGTTCTAGAACCCAAACCAAGGTATGCATCATGGCTTTTAAAAAAATGTCCAAACCCAAATATCCTCCTCGTCACTGGTCCATCGTCGGCTACGCCGGTTCCGGAAAAAGTACCTTTGCTGCACAGATGGCGGGATCTAAACTTGTAATCGACTCTGACCATCGCTTTACGGAACTCTTAGACCAATGCCCCGATGAGGTCTACCAGTTGAGCGATAAAGCCAGCGACAATTCCGATCCGGATCGCATCGCACAGCTAATGTACGCCAATATGCCTGGATCAGACATCAAAACCATCATTATCGATTCTCTCACCGCAATTATTACCCCCTTAACCATCAAAGCCATGATCGATAAAGACAAGGGACGAAATAAAAATCTGATGAACGGCTTCAAAGAAAAAGCCTTGGCGATGCGCCAGCTGATCGACGCCGTCATGCGCTGGGGAACCGA
>JAYYRF010000178.1:0-5123 GCA_036127535.1 Myxococcota bacterium
ATTCCTACCCAGACTGCGATATCTATTGGGAAAAGAGGCTCCCCCAAACATCCATAACGAAGGATCGGGTTCCATCAGAGACTGCTTTGCGAAGTATTGGTTTCATGATTCCGCAAGAGGTTCTCTCTCTTTTTTGATCCACAGAGGCTGGATTGGGATAGGGTAACAGCAAGAATAAACATGCAAAATCGGAATGGTTCCCGTCTGATGGTTACTCGGTGGGAATCTTCTCGGTTTCGATTGCAGGAGAAATGTATGTCTCGGGTCATTCATCAAACCTACGCATCCCATGCCCAAGAATATCTCGATGGTTTTCACTCCGAAGTCGTCAAAGAAGTCCAAAGGGCGGTATCCGAAAATGATGTGGTGGTCGTCGGTATGTCGATTAACAATGCAGTAAAGAGGGTGCGCAAAGCCTTGGAAAAAGAAGGCATTCCGTACACCTATCTCGAGTATGGTGGGTATTTCAGCAAGTGGAAAGAGCGTTTGGCGATTAAAATGTGGAGCGGTTGGCCGACGTATCCACAAGTTTTTGTGAAAGGGCATCTAATGGGTGGGAACCAGCGGACAAGAATGGCCTTGGCCGATGGCTCGTTTCAGAAAATTCTACGCGGCGAATCCTCTGAAGAACGATCCGATTGACACCCATCGCAGACGTCGAAGCCCCGGCCGCACACAAAATAAGGTTTCGAATGTGCCTTTGATTGCATACAATGGTGTAGGTGAGTCGTATATTTTCAATGGAGGAGCCGCTGCCCAATTCTTAAACGCGCCTACACCACTAAGATTTCGAGGGGCGAAAGGTTATCTCGTCCGCTACACGCTGCAAAAGAGGAACCATTTCTTCCAAGGATTGGACGGCGCGGGTGTACGCCCGCGCGCTGTGTAAGGCATCGATGTATTCTTGGCACTCTGCTTGGAAGCGGAGTTCTACCGCCAGGTTTTCAGCTGTTTGGATCAATTGAAGTAACGCTGCGCAGTACGGATCATCGTGCTTTTGACTGCGTTCGATGACGGCGCTTTTGGAGTCCTCCAGCGCTAAAAAAGAGGAGGCGGTTTTGCGGGTAGGGTAATTGGACATGGCGTTTTCGAGGAGGGTGGTTTCTGCTTAGACCTATGTTTTATTGAGGGGGAAGGCAAACGATTTTCTACCATACCCTCTCCCAATTGACGATTCGGAATCGCTTCGGAAGAATTTTACGGTGGGGTCACAACCCAAAGTGGGATGGTCATCTGACGGATACTCTTTCTCGTGTCGTTTGCTGGATCAGTAGGTCAAACAGATTATGGAGAAGGGAAAGAACGTTTGAATATCCTTGGAGTAAACATGTCTCTAACCATAATCGGGCTCACCGGATTTTTATATTTACACGGCACTGCGATGAGCAATCCAATGCCTTCCATTCCCGATTGGGTTTTAAACCCGGTGTCCGAAATCTTAAATTCGGTGTGTGGCGTTGGTGCGAGCGCCATCCCGAAGAACCACGTCCCGATTTTGGAATACCAACTGATTGCGGTCGACAACGCGAGACACGAGGTCGCCAGGCAAATCGAAACAAAGGTTGAATCGATGGTACAACGATACCAACCCACGGATGCTGAGAAGGCAAAATTGGTTCCAGAAGCGGGCAATGTGAATGAAAAAGACGATCTGATACGCATGGTTTCCAAAAGCCTACATCGGGTTCCGTTGATTCAATCCATCCCTAAAAAGATAGAGTTACTGGACTCGAACTTGTATGCCATGGTGTGTTTGGACGCCAACGCCTATTCTTGGGACGTGGACGAGGCGCGTCTTCCGCCGAAAATGCAGCAACCCAAACCAAATCTCAATGACATCTCTCCCCAAGACGTTCTTTCAAATGTTGCACAGTTATACCAACGTCCGTTGCAGAAGCACTCCTTTGAAAACAGTTCCCTTCCCTTTGGGGTTAATGCCAACGTTACCGTCGATCAAACCCACCGTTTTGCACGGATCGAATCTTATGTTCCCATCCGTCATAAGGGAGATCGCGCCCTTCATGCAGACTTTACAGAGCTCGATAACAAAAAGGAAGAGCATACGATGGACACCTCCAAAACGAACGGCTCTTCAGAACGGAATCATGCAGAGCCGTTTGTTGTGTGCACGATGCAGGCATTGGCGCAATTTTCATCGTATATCGAAGCGAAAATGCAAGGAATGATCACCGACAACGTTTCGGAAGAGGATCTTATAGAGGAAGAGATTACGCATGTTTCAAAATCACTGACAAGACGAGAATTCAAACATGCCGAATCCACTGCGGAGATCCAAAGGATGATCAAAACCTACTATCAGGAGACGGATAAAAAGGGATCTCATACCTTTGAATCCAATCACTCCATCGTTCATAAATTGTTGTTGCCAGAAAGCATATTCAACTCTCCCGCTATTTTCAGCGGAACCACTGTATCGACAAATATGGATGAAACGCAAGTGGCGCAAAGCGGTTTACTCAAGCTGTCTGACGGAGAGAGGACGTCCTTTAGTCCAACGGCCGGCGAATTGTATCAGTATTGGGGTTTTTTGCACTCCCTCGGATTCCAAGTCGAAAAAGTCGGTCTACATGAGGATGTGCTGACGTGTTCTTTGCGGATGCATTTTAAATAGGCCTCCCATATACTATGGTCTCTACCATCCGTTCGCTTTTGTCTCGCTTCGAGATCTTCCGCGTCCCGGGCTTCGTCTTTGGAGGAAGAATTTCACCATGGAAAACCGCTCTTGTTTACGTTGAGCGATGGGTGCGTGCTTCTTGCGTGGATACTACGGGCAAGTACCCCAAACGGGTTGTGGGAGGGTCCAACTGGTTGCGCCCATTTGAAACCCGTATGGTTCAGATACGAAATTGGAGACACACCATCCACTGAGATCTTGGTTGAAGGAGGTCGCTCTGCTGAACATACCTTCCATACGATTTACGTTGCTGACATTCCAAGAACCGATGTCTTGGTTGAAGGACGCTGCTCCATTGAACATACTGCGCATTTCCGAAACATTGCTGACATCCCAAGAACCGATATCTTGATTAAACGTGTGCTGACCCGGTATCAGTTGGGAGAACATCCCCTTCATGTTGCTCACATTGCTGACATCCCAAGAGCCGATGTCTTGGTTAAAGGAAGCCGCATTGATGAACATCCCCTCCATATCGCTCACGTTGCTGACATCCCAAGACCCAACATCTGCATTGAACGTGGAAACGTCTCCTGTATATGACGATGGATTGAATTGAAACAGCATGCTCATGTCTCCAATTCCACTGGTACAGGTATGTTCGAAATCCGTCCAGTCTATGGGAGACATGGTGGCGATATCGCCCTTGAGTTGCTCCAGTCCCGCTCGATCTCTCTTCGTGTAGGTCACCCCGTTTACGACGCCCGTATCGTTGACGTCGGCATCGGGGCACATGACCGTAACGCCGTTGGGTGCGACATAAAAGAGGTCGGTGCTCGTTTCGGTGTCCGTGCTCGTATCGGAGTCTTCGTCCTGTGAACCCGTATCGGTATCGATGACACCGGTATCGGAAGGATCATCGTCGGTGCTTTGGTCGTCATCGCTTTGATTCTCGGAATCGCTATCCCCATCGTCCGGGTCGTCGGCTTCATCGCCGCTATCGGCCGGATTGGTATCGGCCGGCTGTTCTTCTTGCGTGTCGTTGACATCTTCATCGTCTTTGTCGGTGCTACCCCCACAAGAGGGGAGTAATCCAAGAATGAGAAAGGGAAATATAGATCGCATGGTGGCTCTCGATGGTATGGGTGACACTCTTTGGCTAATTCGTTCGTCTTTCCGAATGCAAGTCGAAGGGTGCCAAGCCGAAAAATATCCCTTTATCCGACAAAGAGACGGAAAACCAACTGCGAGCATTGCGACAAGAACGAAACCGAGACATCGCTGTTTGTTTACATGCCTCTCCATTGGCGAAAAGAAGCCTACTTGCGCGCATGTTCGGCAACAAAGAGTTCTCCATCGTCCGTTTCGGCAATGCCAAAGAGACGGAGCATCCTATTTTTCTGCATTTCCTTCAAAAAGCGGAACAAGATTTCGGAACCCAGTCCGTTCCTTTTGAAGAGGGTCACGATCAAACCGTTTTGGATGGACTCTTCGCACAAGGTTGAGTCCGCTCTCACTTTTTCGACCGCTTCCGACAACAGGTCCACCAATTCCAAACCGGTCGGCGATGCGTCGGGGCCGCTCGCTTGGACGCCGGCCTTTGCCGTCGGATGTTGGACACCCCGCAACAGCGGAATTTCTGCATCGTAGATATTCGATAAAAGACCGGGAAAGGCCACAATTGTATACACTTCGCAATCGAGCATAAACGCGTGTACGGATGCTTCGTCAGCGGGAAAGTTTGAAGCGATTAGGTACGCGGTGATAAAGTTCTTTCTGAATTCAAAGGTCGTAAAGCGCGAACCGAGCCACATCATATACGGTAGGCCAAAGTCTATCACCGCGGGGCCGACTTGAACCAAGTCATAGTCTATGGCCGTAAGTTTTCCCGTATTGGGGTCGCGCAAGATATTATCCGGCTTGAAATCGTTGTGGATCACGACTTCACGTTTGGCTGCGTCGGATACCGGATAGAAAGTCGAACAATTCATAATTTTGTGAAACACGCCGGTTTCGAGTTGGAGAGACAGTATCTTGCGCGCTAATGCCGGGTCGGGATTCCCTGCACCCAAAACCGGCATACCGGTATCGATACCCGACCACGGAAGACACCAAGCCGGTGCGTGCGGCGGAACATCGCGCAACGTATCGGCAATTACGGGATCCCGACGCAAGAATTTTTCTTTCAGCGGAGCGTACCAAGCGGTCGGTGTCGAATGGAGATGCGCCATGAGCTGGGCCAGCTTTTGCGGCGGTGCCAAATCGAGTTGGAAATGAAAAAAGTCTTTCATAACGGAGTCGCCGACAGAGGTCTCGACATGAAAGTCCGCGCCTTTCATCAGTATGGGGGGGGCAACGTGATTTTCTCGCAAGGCATTTGCAGCGGCTTGTACGCGTTCGATCGTGAAAGCGTGCGAGTTCATGATGCCGTCGCCCGAACTTACTTTGATGATGCATTTGGGTACATCGTTATCTGAGCAAAGGTACG
>JAYYRF010000179.1:0-3229 GCA_036127535.1 Myxococcota bacterium
GACGGCTACGGCGATGCCAACCCGACGGCGACAGGTGCGGTATCCGGCTTGGACTGCGACGATCTTGAGCCAAATGCCAATCCCGGTGCCACAGAGGTTACGGACGGTATCGACAATGACTGCGACGGAACCGTAGACAATACGACTACGGGTATCGATGCCGATGGTGATGGCTATGACGACACAGAAGATTGTGACGATTCTGATGAGTTTACATATCCGGGAGCTGCGTTTAACGAATCCCTGACGGATTGCATGACGGATGCCGACGAAGACGGTTACGGCGATGGAATGGTGATGGGCAGCGTCATACCCGGTACGGATTGCGACGACTCCAATTTCGGCGTTTATCCAGGAGCGGGATACAACGAGTCCGATCCGACGTTGTGTGTAGAAGACGCAGACGGCGACGGTTATGGAAACGATACTTCTTTTGGCATGGTTGATGCGGGAACAGACTGCGATGATACCGACGCCTTTACTCATCCCGGTTCCGGTTATGCAGAAGCCGATCCTTCTTTGTGTATGACAGATGCAGATCAGGATGGATATGGCGATCAAAATCCACTAAGCCCAACGGCCGATGCAGGAACGGATTGCGATGATGACGAGCCGTCCGCGTATCCAAATGCGACAGAGATCGCGGATGGTGTCGATAACGATTGCGACGGTGTGGTGGATAACATCTCTTCCTCCGGAACAGACGCGGACGGGGACGGTTATGATCACACTGTAGACTGTGATGATGCCGATGCGTTTACGCATCCCGGCGCGGCGGAAAATGAGTCGGATCCCACATTGTGTATGACCGATGCTGATGAAGACGGATACGGAGACCAAAGCCCACCCAATACGGCGGTTGTATCGGGAAGTGACTGCGATGACTCCGATGCCACCATCAATCCGGGCATGCAAGACAGTATCGGTGACGGCATCGATCAAGATTGTGACGGTACAGACGGTCCCAGCGGCACGTTGACGATCGACGATCTCAACTACGGTGATTTCGTCATTACGGAAATTATGATTAGCCCTTCTGCGGTATCCAGCAGTGTTGGACAGTGGTTTGAGTTTTACAACAACGCGGGTGCGATGGTGGATCTAACCGGACTCGTCGTGCGCGACTCCGGCAGCGAGACCTTCACCGTGAGCAGCCTGATCATTCAAGATAACCAAGCGGTTGTGTTTGGCATCAGCGACGATCAAAGCGTTAATGGTGGTGTTTCCGTCAATTATGTTTATGGAACATCCATGAACTTTTCCAGTACGGCGAGCGATTCTATTATTTTAGACGCCAACGGTGTTGTTATCGACCAAGTTGATTTCTCTCCGACAACTCATCCCAATACGCCGGGTGCAAGTCTGTCTTTGGACAGCAATTTGTTTGATACCTCTTCTGTACTTGCGGATTCCAACGACGATCCGTCAAACTGGTGTGATGCCGTTGCCCCCTATGGTTCAGGCGACTACGGGTCTCCCGCAGATTTAAACGAAATTTGTGAGGGAAGCATCGATGCGGACGGGGATGGTTACGATAGCAGTACCGACTGTGATGACGCCGATGCAGATGTCAATCCGGGAGCCGTTGAAAACATTGGCAACGGTATAGATGACAACTGCGACGGTCAAATCGATGAGAGCAGCGGAATCGATGTCGACGGTGACGGCTACGACGACAACGAAGACTGCGACGACAACGATGCGAACACCTATCCGGGTGCTGCCTATTACGAATCTGCGTCAGATTGTATGACCGACGAAGACGGAGACGGCTACGGGAGTGATAGTCCGACAGCCTCTGGAGCGGTTGCGGGCACGGACTGCGATGACAGTCAGCCAGAAATCCATCCCGGCGCGGCCTTTGTTGAGTCCATGACGGATTGCATGGCTGATTTTGATGGTGATGGTTATGGAGAAGCCAATCCACCGACAGGCGTTACAGCGGGTATCGATTGCAATGACTCCGACGCGTATACGCATCCCTACGTTGCGATGAACGAAGTGGATCCATCGCAGTGTATGATCGATTTTGACGGCGATGGTTATGGAGAAGCCAATCTACCGAATGGAAGCCCAGCCGATGCGGGCACGGACTGTGACGATAGCGATGCGTCCGCGTACCCAAGTGCAACAGAGATCGTAGATAGCATTGATAACGACTGCGATGGCCTGGTCGACAACATTGCCTCTTCCGGAACGGATGCGGACGGCGACGGTTACGACGACAGTGTCGATTGCGACGACACCGATGAATTCACTCATCCCGGCGCTGCGGAAAATGAGTCCGATCCCACATTGTGTATGACCGATGCTGACGAGGATGGCTATGGCGATGACAACCCGGCCAATACCGATATCATAGCGGGCACAGATTGCGATGACACCGACTCATCCATCAATCTCGACGGAACGGAGATTCCCTCCAACGCCATCGATGAAGACTGCGATGGTTCTGATGCCGCGCCCGACGATGACAATGACGGCTTTGACGCCACGCTCGACTGCGATGATACCGATGAGTACACCTATCCTGGAGCAGCCTTCAACGAATCCTCCACCCTTTGTATGACGGATTTGGATGGTGATGGCTACGGTGAGGCGAATCCTTCGAGCGTATTGATCGAAGGCGGAACGGATTGCGATGATACCGATGAGTACACCTATCCCGGAGCGGCATATGAAGAGTCCTCGACGATTTGTATGACCGACGAAGATGGTGACGGCTATGGAAGTGACAATCCTTCCAACACAGCGGTGACCGCTGGAACCGACTGCAATGACACAAGCGACACCGTCAACCCCGGGGCGACGGACGTAAACTATGATTGTGACTCGACCAACGACAGTATCGATACGGGCAGTTCCGGTATCGACAACGATGGCGACGGTTTCGATGATGATGTTGATTGTGATGACGATCCGGTTACCGGAGCGAATACCTACCCCGGAGCCGGCTCGAACGAAACCACTCCATCTTTGTGTATGAGAGATGACGACGGCGATGGATACGGCGATATGTCTGTAACGGGTTCTATCGTTGCGGGTACCGACTGCAACGATGATTCTACGCAAGGTGGCGCCAATATCTATCCCGGAGCGGCGGAGCTTGATTCTGCCACCGATTGTATGCAAGACGCCGATGGTGATGGATATGGCAATGAAGTCGGCGGTGTTGGATATACGAAAGGATCAGATTGCGATGATAGCAACCCCAGTATCAATCCAGACG
>JAYYRF010000180.1:0-2575 GCA_036127535.1 Myxococcota bacterium
GCCGGCTTCTCGAGCCTGTAATCCGGTGAGTACTCCCTTTGGGGTTGTTAAGATAGCGATTCCGAGTCCGTTCCGTACGCGAGGAATGTCACCTTTGCTGACATAAAATCGACGAGAGGGCTTGGAGACGCGTTTGATACCACGCAAGATTGCAGTAGAAGATTGATCGTATCGGGGAAATATTTTCAACATTCCCTGATTTTTATACCCTGATTCTTCGAAACCGTTGATGAAACCTTCGGCTTGTAAAATCTTAAGCAATTCTACCTTTATCTTGGATTTTGGGCACTTTAGGCTTTCGTGCTTTGCGCGGGAAGCATTTCGAATGCGCGTAAGCAAATCTGCTATGGGATCCGTCATTTTTTACTCCTTTATTCCTTACCAAGAGGACTTTGTTACACCGGGGATTTGCCCTTCTAGAGCAAGGGTGCGAAAACATATACGGCACATGCCAAATTCTCTGAGATATGCTCGGGAACGGCCGCAAAGTTTGCAACGATTCTTTGCGCGAACCGCGAACTTTGGATTACGCTTGGACTTTGCAATCATCGATTTTTTTGCCACTGAAAACTCCTGGTTCGTGGAATGTTATAAAATTAGTTATCACGAAACGGCATGCCCAAAGCTTTCAGAAGAGCTCGCCCTTCTGCATCGGTTTTAGCCGTGGTTACAAATGTAATGTTCATTCCGTTAATCTTCTTGATTTTGTCATAGTTGATTTCGGGAAAAATAATTTGTTCTAAAATACCCATGCTGTAATTCCCACGACCATCAAAACCGCTTGGGTTAAGACCGCGGAAGTCTCGGATACGTGGGATTGCAACGGATGTTAATCTGTCAAAAAACTCCCACATTTTGTGGTTGCGCAGTGTGACCTTCGCACCGATAGGCATGCCTTCACGGAGTTTAAAGTTTGCGATGGACTTTCTCGCTCTTGTTACGATGGCTTTCTGGCCAGTGATTAGCGTGATTTCCTCTACCGCTGCGTCAATCAACTTTACGTTTTGAATCGCTTCTTTCATTGAGGTATTCACGACAATTTTAGTGAGTCGCGGAACCATCATAATATTCGAATATTGGAACTGCTCTTTGAGGCTTCCTTTCACTTTGTCGTTGTACAATTCTTGAATTCTCGGTTGCACGTCAAACTCCTTACTTTTCAATCTCGTCAATCACAACATTGGTTTTCTTATCGAAGCGAACCTTACGTCCATCTTCCAAGACTTTCCACCCAATTTTAAAAGGGCGATTTTCGTCAGCGTTCCAAAGCGCTACATTCGAGATGTGAATGGACGCTTCCTTTTTAATGGTGCCACCCTGACGCTCAGCGGTGGGCTTTACCTGACGAGTTACCATGTTGAGTCCCTCAACGATTACACGATCGGATTCGCGCAAGACCTTGAGGATTTTTCCTGTCTTTTTCTTATTTTTTCCGGCGGTCACTACAACAAGATCGCCTGCTTTCAATTTGAACTTTTTCATTTTACCAACCTTTATAAGACTTCTTTGGCTAACGAAGCGATTTTGAGGAAGTTTTTAGCGCGCAGTTCTCTGGCCACAGGGCCAAATATACGCGTACCAATCGGCTCTCCGTCATTATTGACCAAAACCGCTGAATTGGTATCAAAGCGAATGTAACTGCCATCTCTTCTTCTTAATTCTTTGGAAGTACGCACAATAACAGCACGGGTAACTTCACCCTTTTTGATGCGCCCGTGTGGAGAAGCTTCTTTCACAGAGGCAACAATAATATCGCCAACCGAAGCATATCTTCTCTTACTCCCACCCAATACTTTGATACACAGAAGCTTTTTTGCACCTGTATTATCTGCTACATCTAACACTGATTCTGTTTGTATCATGATTGAACTCCTTATTCTTTTCGATTGCTATTCTTTAGATTTTTGTGTTCCGTATGCGATTCGCAAACCGACTATACTCGTCCAACCACAACCCAACGCTTCTTTTTAGATAGTGGTCGAGACTCTTGAATGATAACGACCTCATTTAGCTGGTATGAATCGTTTTCGTCATGCGCATG
The DNA here is from genome assembly GCA_036127535.1 of Myxococcota bacterium. Classification (GTDB taxonomy): domain Bacteria; phylum Myxococcota_A; class UBA796; order UBA796; family UBA796. The sequence goes on from JAYYRF010000180.1 coordinate 2,042, forward strand.
ATACCGTGCAGACTTCTTCATAAACTTCTTATATTTAGGATGAAGAACACGACGCTCTACTTCCACTACAACGGTTTTACTCATTTTCGTTGAAACGACCTTACCCTGTAGCAAACGTCTTTTTGATTTCTTTTCCGTATCCATAATGATCTCTTCTCGCATAGGTGCTCAGGGTTCTTTTGTTACGAACCACTGATAAAAGCTATTTTGATAGTGATTTGACCTCTTCACCAAAGGTCTCCCTTTCGGGACCCAAAGGTTGGCAGGATCGCTGCCAAACACACAAAAAGGATTGTGTGAGAAAGGCGCTACTTGAGCGCCCCATTTATTAACTGTTCCCAAAGTTGGGATCAAATAATTTTTTGCTTTTTAGCTCATTTTATCTGCAAGATTCTTCAAAAAGTCTTGCGTACCTTCTCCATCTTCTTCTACGGATGGTTTAAAGGTCTTTGCGTGAAGCATCTTCAAACCATTCTTCGGAAGTTTTTGATCCGCTTGACGTCTCGTTTGCTCGGTTTGAAGCCGGGCAATCGT
>JAYYRF010000181.1:0-5594 GCA_036127535.1 Myxococcota bacterium
ATCGTTCAGCAACTCTTCCTTGGTTTGTTGTCCGGGAACGTATAGAACCGCTTTTTTTTCTGTGACACTAAATTCCAAGTGATTTTGAGATATTACGCTATCACTATCTAAAATCAAGCGTAAGTGATCTCTTTTGTTGATGATTTGGGCTCCAACAATTTGAGCAGACCACACAAGGGGTAAAAGAAAAATCAGCATGAGTTTGTTTGTAGCTTTGCCTTGAGTTCAAATAAGAATTTAAGAGATTCATATGGGCTTAATTCGTTTAAGTCAATCGAACGAAGTTCCGTCTCGAGTTGTTTTAGATGCGGCGGTATGACCGCTTCAGGCTCTTCCTCTTGTTCGGGAATGTCGAAGATGCTTAACTGGTCAATTTGCTCGATGAGATTGTCCTTGCTTTCCAAATCTTTTAAAACTTGTCCCGCCCTGCGAATCACCGTTTTGGGCATGCCCGCTAACTTTGCACACTGTATACCGTAGCTGCGCCCACAACTTCCGGGTCGCAATTCTCGCAAAAACACAATTGTTCCTCTGGATTCAGAAACGGCCACGTGCAGATTCATCATGTGTTCTTTTTGTCCTGCCAAAGCGGTTAATTCGTGGTAATGCGTAGCAAAAATGGTACGAGAAGAGAGCTTGTCATGTATCGCCTCTGAGACGGCCCATGCGATCGAAAGACCATCGAAGGTACTGGTTCCTCTACCGATTTCGTCGAGCATTATTAAAGAACGAGAGGTCGCTTGGTTCAAAATCAAGGCGGTTTCTCCCATCTCGACCATAAAGGTTGATCGACCTCTCGCTAAATCATCGCTTGCACCCACGCGTACAAATATCTTATCGCACAAGCCGATCTTGGCAGAAGCAGCGGGAACAAAACTACCGATCTGCGCCAAAAGGACAATGAGTGCCGTTTGACGCATAACGGTCGACTTCCCACCCATATTCGGACCGGTTAGCATAATAAATTTTGTTTTTGCATCCATGGATATGGAGTTGGGAACGAAGGATTCATCAAAATCCATGGTTTCAATGACGGGGTGCCTACCCTCGATGATCTGAATATCGATGGAATCGTCCACAACCGGACGAACGTACCGTTGATTGACTGCGACTTCTGCGAGCGTAGACAGCAGATCGATAAAAGCGATGCGCTTCGCTAAATCTTGGATCTCTTTGACTTTGTTGCACAGCCTCTCGCGCAAAGAGGTAAAGAGTTCATATTCAAGCGCTTTCATCTTTTCGGATGCGTTGAGAATTTTATCCTCAAATTCCTTCAGTTCGGGCGTAATGAAGCGCTCGCTGTTTACCAACGTCTGTTTCCGAGTCCAAGATTTTGGTACTTTATCTTTATTGGCATTGGAAACTTCGATAAAATACCCGAACACCTTGTTGTATTTGATTTTGAGGGAAGAGATCGAGGTATCAACTTTTAATTTTGCCTCCATTTCAGTAATGGCCGTTTTGGCTTCGGTTGCCAACTTTGTGTACTCATCTAAGTTCGCGTTTACACCTGCCCTTATGACACCACCATCTTTAATCGTGACAGCGGGGTCATCTCGTATGTATTCGAATATCTCATCGGCGACAGTGGTCGGAAGTTCTTTTGGTATAAAGCCCAAAAACGCTTCTACACCGGATAAGAGATCCATGATGGATGGGACGGCATAAATTGAATTCCCCAAGGCGAGGAGTTCTCTGGGGTTTATCTTGAGTTGTGCGAGTTTGGCGCTCAATCGCTCCAGATCACCAACTTCACGAAGCTTTTCTCGAAGGGGCTCACGGACGTTGAAATCCAAGAGTGCCTCGACCGCGTCTTGACGGCGCTTTATTTTCTTAATATCGATCAAAGGCGCACCCAGCCACTGCCGTAGAAGTCGTCCTCCCATAGCGGTACGAGTTTTGTCCATTACACCGAGCAAAGTGTGCTTTTTATCCGTTCCACGCATTGGCTGGAGGACTTCCAGATTTCTCATCGAAGCCTCGTCCAAGGTCATTTGTCCTCGAACGGAATAGACACTTAGATGCTTGATATGCGTGAGGGATATCATAGCGGTATCACGGGCATAGCTCAGTAAAGCACCGATAGCACCGATTCCGGGACGCAATGTTGCGGCTCCAACACCCGTAAGATCCTTTACGCCCAACAGCTGCATCAAAGACCGCTTGCCGTGTCTGATGTCGAAGTACGATGGAGGCTTTAGCGAATGAACAATGTGGGGCAAATGCGATTGAATCGACTCATTGACTGCCAAACGCGAGTCGAGAATGACTTCTTTGACCTGCATACGACGAATCTCTGCCCATGCTTCTGTCGGATTCGATAGTTCCGTACACTTCAACTCTCCCGTCAGGCTGTCTAAAAATGCAACCCCACAGGTACGGGTTCCACACAAAGCTGCGATCCAGCAACTCGTTCTTGCATCGATGGCATCAGAGCCCCAAGGCATTCCAGGTGTGACCATGCGGGTTAATTTACGGATCATCCTTTTTGGGTTGTTTGGGTCGACCTCTTGCTCGGCCAACGCCACTTTGTATCCCATAGCACACAGACGTTCTAAATAGTTATCCAATGCATGATAGGGTATTCCTGCCATCGGTACAGGATAATCGTCTTTTTTATTTCTGGAAGTGAGATTAAGCTCAAGGGCATGAGCAGCGACCCGTGCATCTTCGAGGAAGAGCTCATAAAAATCTCCCATCCGAAAGAGCAATAAGGCCTCGGGAACCTTGCTTTTTAACTCTAAAAACTGCTTCATCATGGTTGTCTGCACACCACTTGCACTCAAGGGGACGCTTCCATACCAACTCGGCTTTTGTTCCTCTATGATTCCTTCGGGCATTTTGAACTCCTATTGGCTGCGATGCGATTTTTGAAGAATGGAGATCTGAAAGACATCGACTCCCCACTCCGGTGGCGTCATCCAGTTCTCTAGACGGTGCATGCCTTCTGGAAAATCTCCTCCTTCTTTGGGATGAAAAGAGCAGACAGAATAAACAAGCAGGCCGCCGGGTTTGATCCATTCACAAAGATTGTGAATCAGTTTTTTTTGTATGATACGATTCGCCGTAATATCGGACTCTTTCCGTTTCCAGCGTATTTCGGGATGTCTTCTCATCACCCCCAAACCGGAACAAGGAGCATCCAGAAGAACGACATCATACCGTTTCTTAGGAGGGTGTTTGACGGTCCAATCCTTTCTAAAGTACGGTATGGTATATTGTAATCTCTCCCGATTTTGCTGGAGTTTCTCTAGTCTTTTAGACGATACATCCGCAGAAGTCACTTTATAGCCGTACTGGTGTAGTCGTAGGGATTTTGAACCCGGCGCCGCACAGGCGTCCAAAACCTCGAGATCAGCTCTTTGCTCCCGAATATGTTTGTGTAAACGTTCAATCACCATCGCAGATGAGGGATCCATAATCCACCAATCGCCGGCTTTAAAACCTTGCCAGTCCGTTGGAGAACCTGATTTGCTGACTTTAAACAATGCTTTTTCAAAAGAAAAGTGTGGAAAACCTTCTGTTGCCAATCCTTCTACGGGTTTCCCGTCTTTGGGAACGATATAGATATCGGGCGGAGATGACAATGATTCCGTGTATCCCTTTGTGATGGATCGTTCCTTCAATACGCCCAAGATCCAAGGGGGTACATTTAAATCGTGATTTGGGCTAATGGACTCTTGAATCGTTTTTCGCAGCAGGGCATTCACGAACCCGCTGGCAAAGCGAAATCCAAGCTTATGAGTCAAACGAACCGCCTGATCTATAACTGCATGAATGGGAACCCGGGAAAATTTCATTTCGTAAGCGCCTAAGCGAAGAATTGAGCGTAACGCTATCTTTTGCTTCGAAATTTCTTTCTTACTATTTCTATTCAACACCTCATCGAGACGTCCACGCTCCCGTAAGATACCAAACAAAATGAAGTGAGCAAAGCGTTGATCGACATCCGAGAGATTTTTTTCGTTGGACGAGGACAAGAGAAGTTCTTCAGCTGATCCACCCCTTTCAATTTCCATCAAAGACCGAACAACAGTCAATCTGGCGGGATTAATTCGGCTCATTGCTAACCCGATCGAGTTGTGCGTTCTCGATCAACCTTTGGATAGCGGCGGCTGATTGATGCCCGCGTAAACGGAAACCCTCGACAAACCAAGTCGGTGTTGAACGTACCTTTGGGGCTAACGCAGAGGAGCATTTTTGGTTGATGAGATCCATATCTATAATATGCTCCCATTCGAAGTTTCCGGCACCCTTGTCGGTCACTTTATGACCGGATTTCAGAGGTAAAAAACCCAAATCATGTGCTATGTTCTGCGAACGAACACAAATTCGTAATTTCGCATCTTTTAAACGTTGTAGACGCTCCCAAATGAGATCTTTTCCCGGTGCATTTGGGTCGATCCAAAGTTCTACGGTTACCTCTTCTTGCATCTGCAAGGCTTGTGGAAACCAGTAGTCTCCAAAGGAACATAATTCAACAAGTTCTTTGCTTCCCTTATCAACATTTTTGATCGCTCGGGTCAGGAGTCTTTTGGCAGCTGAACATTTAGGGGTATCGATTACACATTGCGCAAGCGAGCGATCGGCACACTCTTCACAAGGGCCTGATAGCAAATTTACAAGACCTCGTATTCGCGGTTTTTGTTCGGTTGAAAGAAGATTGATACTGGGTTCTATGGTACTCAATTCCTCTAGCGAAATCTCCTCGACCTTCGGGAGGACTTCGAAGGGGAATTGTACTTCTACCCGTTTCGAGGTGGGAGGCTCCTCATCCACCTGATTGCAAGCCAAAAACAGCCAAATCATCTATTTTTGAGTATAAACTGAACGATTCCCGTGAAGAGTATTCCCAAAACAAATGCGATGGACAGAAGCCAAGAGACTCCCATCGGCTCCTTTAAAGCAATACCATAAAAAAACAGATCCAAGCTCAGATAATCACCATTCGAATCTATCATCGTCATACGTTGGGAATTTTGGAGTAAAAATAGTCCAACAATCAGCAAAAGCAATAGGATAGAAATCCACTTAAAATACTTCTTATAACGATTCTTATCACTCATAAAAAACCTCTTGAACAATATAATAAGAATACCTCCATGCGCGCAAACTTTATACACACATGGAGGTACTTACTCGAGTGAAAAGAACGCTTATGACGGATCTTCACCGGACAAACGACCCTTCAAATCACCGAAGATGTCGTTTACAGAAGTATTTTGCTCGCTACCGGAGACGATAAAGTTTTCGACGCCATCACCCTCATCTTTCGATGTGACTTCTGCCAACGAGATTTTGCGATCATGACCGTCAATGCGGCGAATCTCAACCATAATTTCAGTGTCGACCTGATAAGCCTCTTTCCAGTTACCGTCTTTCTTTTGCTTCGCTTGTAGAAGCTCGGTTTGATGCACTAATCCTTCGATTCCGTCTTCAATCTCTACGAAAACACCGAAATCTTCTTGGTTTACAACACGTCCCTTGACGCGCTGTCCAAGGAAGTATCGAGCCTGAACGGATAACCAAGGATCGTCGGTTAGTTCTTTGACGCTTAGAGAGAAACGACGCTTATCGACATCAATACTGGTCAC
>JAYYRF010000182.1:0-4044 GCA_036127535.1 Myxococcota bacterium
GTCGCCGATTTGATAAAGATCTTTCGGCTTTCGCTGACGCTGACTCCAAGACAAATCAGACACGTGGATCAAACCATCGATTCCCTCTTCGATTCCAACGAAGATACCGAACTCAGCAATGTTTCGTACTTCACCGGAAACGATCGCGTTTTCAGGATAGCGTTCGACAATGTTATCCCATGGGTCTGCTTCGAGTTGTCTGACACTCAAGCTCAAGCGACGAGTGTCGTGATGAATTTCCTGCACAACGGCCTGTACTGTCATGCCTGTTTGGTACTTTCTGGATGGATGCTGCGTACGCTGGCTCCATGAGATTTCTGATTGGTGAACCAACCCTTCGATACCCTCTTCTAACGTTATGAAGATACCAAAGTCCTCGACCTTGGAAACATTTCCTTGAACGATTGCTCCCAGTGGATATTTGATTTCAACATCTTGCCAGGGATCAGGCTGTGTCTGCTTGAGACCGAGAGAGACGCGCTTGCTGTCTTCTTCGAACTTAAGAACCATAACTTTCATGCGTTGCCCAACTTCAACAATCTCGTGGGGGTCGTTGATGCGGGAATACGTCATGTCGGTCACATGTAAGAGACCGTCGATACCGCCTAAGTCAATAAACGCACCATATTCTGTAATGTTCTTGACCACACCCTCCATGATGTTTCCAATCTGAAGCATTTTGAGAGTTTCAGCGCGCTTGAGCTTGCGTTCTTCTTCGAGAAGGGCACGACGAGACAAAACGATGTTTCCGCGATGGCGATTGAGCTTGATAATTCTGAATTCATAGCTTTGATCAATCAGCTTTTCTAAATTTTTGACTGGGCGTAAATCAACCTGTGAACCTGGTAGGAAGGCTTTCACACCGATGTCAACGGACAAACCACCCTTGACTCGATGGGTGATGGTTCCGAGAATGGTTTCGTTATTCTTGTATATACGATGAATATTTTCCCAAGCCTTCATCTGATCGGCCTTTATTTTTGAAAGAACAAGCTCGTGTTCTGACATGTTATCGAGATAAACCTCAACAACTTCTCCGATTTCTACCGTAAGGGCTCCGCCTTCATCTTTAAATTCAGAGGTGGAAATGCTTCCCTCTGCTTTGTAACCAACGTCAACGATAACTTTATCAGAATCGATGGATAGGATGGTGCCCTTTACAAGAGAGCGTTCTTTTATGTTTTGGCTGTTCAAAGCCGTTTCAAAGCTACTTTCAAAGTCAGCTCGCGACAAGTCGCTAAGTTTGATATCTAAATTTGACATTAATATTTTCATTGTGGTGGGATGGTTTAAAAGCTAAGACAAAAAGTTGTGATTTTGTCTTCCTGATTCAGAGTCCCGTTCTCTGAATCCACGCGATGGTGGGGGCGAAAAATAACTGTTTTTGTATTTCCCTTCAACAATAACCCAAAATTAATGCTGAATTTTACGTTTTGGTACGTAAAGAAGAAATCCAAACCATAATTTGCGCAAGGCTCTCCTCCATGGTCTGTTCCGTTGTATCGAGAAGATAGGCCTCAGCAGCCCTCTTCAAAGGTGCTGTCTCTCTGTTTTTATCGCGCTCGTCACGCTCCATAAGGTCGGCCAGCACCTCTTCTAGGGTACAATCTCGTCCTTTCGCTCTATATTGCTTTTGTCTTCTCTTTGCACGAACGATCGGATCCGCGTCTACATATATCTTTAATTCCGCGTCTGGTATTATCACAGTACCGATATCACGCCCATCCATCACGGTTCCTGACTTCGAACCGAGTTGTTTCTGTAGCTTCAACAAGGCTTTCCTTACCGGAGCCAAAGAGGAAACGATACTGGCACCGGTGGAAATCTCATCTGTACGGATTTGAGACGTTATATCCTCTTGTTCACAATAAATATGAAGCTCCGATTCTTCCCAACGAAATTGAAATTGAAGAGACTCCGCCAGCACTCCCAGTTCGTCGGCTGCATACCAATCTATACCGTGCTTCTTTGCCATTAAGGCTACCCCTCGGTAAAGAGCACCGGTATCAATGTATGAATAATTCAACTTTTCAGCAAGACGTTTGGCCAACGTTCCCTTTCCAGCGGATGCTGTTCCATCAATTGCGATCCTCATCGTCTTACTTTGCTCCTATATGGCAGATTTCCCCTCCCAGTTTCTTAACCAACCAAGGAAATTGTGGAAAGGATATCCCAATACAGTCACTATCGAAAATCTCCGTGGGTGACCGCGCCCTCAATGCTGCGACCGCCGTAGCCATCGCAATGCGATGATCGTGGAAAGAAGATACCTTCGCACCCATAAGAGTCTGCGCACCCCTTATGGAGAATCCATCTTCCCGCTCTACTATCGATGCCCCCATTGCAATCAGAGTGTGTGAGATTGCTCGAATGCGATCTGATTCTTTGTATCTCAACTCCTTTGCCCCAAACACCTTGCTCTCTCCTTCCGCAAAGAGAGCCGCTACGGCGAATAATGGGATTTCGTCGATTAAGGCTGGTACTTCCTTGGGAGTTACCTCGGTTGCTTTGAGCTCGGAATAACGGACGCGAATATCTCCCACAGGTTCACCGCTATTGTTTCGTTCATTCTCGATTTCGATGTGCGCCCCCATACGCAGAAGGACGTTTAGAAAGCCAGTACGAGTTGGATTTAAATTGACATTACGCAACTGTATATGGCTTTCAGGCACAATTAAAGCCGCTATGATAAGAAATGCAGCAGAGGAAAAGTCTCCGGGTACGTCCATGTCGATCGCTCGAATATTTGATGGCCATATACGAACATCACCACCTGAAACGTCTATCTTTGCCCCCATTCTTTGCAACATTCTCTCGGTGTGATCACGAGAGTTTTTGCCCCCCAAAATGTGTGCCCCATTTCCCCTTAGCCCCATCAACATTAATGCAGTCTTGACTTGTGCGGAAGCCATGGGCATTTCATAGGAAAAAAAGGGCATCTGCTCTATACCACGGAGGGATATCGGTGGCTTATTTCCACCATCTCGCCCATCTACCTGTACCCCAAATTTCCTGAGAGGAGATGTGAGACGCCCCATGGGACGCTCACATAAAGATTGATCACCAAAAAGGGTCGAATGAAAGGGTTCGGTAGCAAGAATACCGAGTAAAATACGAAAGGTCGTACCCGAATTACCACAATCCAAAGGGTATTTTGGCTCTCGAAACGAATCCGCTTCAACTTGAAGGGTTCCATCTTGGTTAAAAAATATTTTCGTTCCCAAGGTTTGAAGAGCCGTCATCGTAGAGCGCACGTCTTTGGAAAGGAAGATACCCTTAATCGTTGCAGAGCCTGTTGCAATTGCGTTTAAAAGCAACGCACGGTGAGATATAGACTTGTCCCCCGGAAGAGTTGCTTCACCAGTAAGTGGGTTTTGGGGTTCTATATATAGCTTTTTAGACAAAATTGACCTAGAATCGGACTTTCCAAAAAGCGGCGGTATAGAGTCCGACGGCCGATACGCCCAAACCTGCTGATACATACACCTTGGTGTTGGTAGAATCTCGAAGTACTTCTAAATCTTCAGGCATTAACACGTCTGGATTGTTTGGATCATCGAAGGCCATACGATCTTGTACGGCAAGATAGTACACCGCTCCGGCGGCGATAGCAGATACACCGGCACCAACCAAGAGAGGCTTGTTGATCTTTTCCCACACCTTTGCTGGCACGCGCTGCCTTTCAAGGGGATCCGTAGGTTTGTCGATTTGGGCTTGGGCATCTGTGGGATCTTCTGCAGGAGGTTTTGGCTCCTCTTTGGATTTTTTGGGCTTTTTGGGCTTTTTGGTTTTCTCCGGCTCCGTGACAACGGGCTCTTCGTTTGCGACATCGGGTATATCGGCGTCAAAGTCAGCGAAGATATCATCTTCTACTTTGGGCATATCATTGACGTCAAACTTGTAAGGGCAGATTTTTATCCATTTTGGATCTTTGGCCAACTTACTCCACTTCGCAAAATAGTCTCCTTTTGGGCACTCTACTTGCAAAAAGTGTTCACCAAACGGAACGCCACTATCGCCATAGGAGCGCTGTACACCATCCAC
>JAYYRF010000183.1:0-9845 GCA_036127535.1 Myxococcota bacterium
GGCCTCTGACACCTACGACCAGCGCGTCAGTAGTCAAATCAATGCTCTAACCTCAATCTTAGAGCCAATTTTCATTGTTGTGTTGGGTGGATTTGTCGGTTTGGTCGCGATGGCCATTCTCCTACCCATGCTTAATATTTCATCTGTCATCAAATAAATCCAAGGAGGACAATATGCACAAAAACGATATGATCGCTACCGAAAGAAGAAAGCGCAGAAAAGGACTTACTCTCGCTGAGATTATCGTCGTCATCACACTACTAAGCGTTGTTGCTGCGATTCTGTTCGGCTCACTCGGTGGTATTTTAGACGAGGGAAAGAAAGACGCCGCCAAACTGAGCATTGCTCAAATCGAAAATGCCTTGGGGATCTACAAACTCAAAAGCAATAAGTACCCAAAGAGTTTAGATGAAGCCGCAAAGTATATGAAAGGCGGTAAAGTTCCCAATGACCCATGGGACCAGCCCTTTGAATACAGTACCAGCTCCAATTGCGGAGAGGACTATGAAATCATCTCTATCGGCGCCGATGGTAAGCGTGGTGGCGATGATGATGTAAGCAGTTGTGAAAAGAAATAGATGATGAAACGCGCGCTTCGAAAAGGGCTCACTTTAGCTGAAATCGTAGTCGTAATTGCGATTTTAGGCTTAATTGCTGCCGTCGGAGCGCCGATTTTGAACAATATTTTAGCGGTTCAACAAAAAGCGGCCATCAAAGAAATCGCCCAAACCTACGTTTGGCTCGGCGAGGAGGCACAGCTACGGAACGTGTCATTTCGATTGGCGCTCAACCTCGACCGCAACACCTGGAAAATCGAGGTTGGCGATCCAAACTCTTTGATCTTTTCCAATCCGGAAGAAGCAAAGGAATACGAGGATGCTGTGAAGTCCAAAATGAGGCGGTATACCCAACGTCGCATCGAGGAGGAGGGTATCGACGTAGAGGAAACGCCGTCTCAATTCGACGCTTTGGACGATCCAGCCTTCACGACAGAGAAAACACTGCCCCCCGGTCTCTTCTTCTCTTTCGTCTATACACCACAATATGGAGAAGATGGATTAACCCCCAGCGATGACTTACCGGACGATCCCAAAGAAGAGCGCATCGCTTACTCCCATATTTTTCCGGACGGCTCCGCAGAACATACCGTTATTCAGATTGTAGAAGAGGGTGAAGAAGATTCTCCCATCTCGCTCGTCGTTGAACCGATTAGCGGAAAAGTAGAAATATCCACCGAATTACGTAAACCGACTGACAGCCTCTCTTGGCTGCCGGAAGAAGGACCGAGCTATAGATGAGACGTCTTTCTAAAGGATTTACCTTACTCGAAATCTGCATTGCACTTGCGATCTTGACTATATCCGTCGCCATACTCGTCGATTCTCAGGGAGCGGCCGTTTGGATGGCAAAGGATACCAATCGGATCCGAACGGCCACCCTCTTGGCGGAAGAAAAAATGACGGAAGCCATGCTTCGACTGGAAGAGGAAGGATGGAAGGACTCCGACATTAATGAAGATGGAGATTTCGATGACTTTGGAGAAGAGGATTTTCGTCAGAATCCGTCGTTGCAAATCGAAGACGAGTTCAAAGACTTCAAATGGGCATACACCATTCGTACCATCGAGTTGGATCTCCCATCCGATCTTGGTTCCATGGCCGAAGATTTGGGTGCGAGTGGGTATTTTGGAGAGGAGGAATCAAATCAGGAAGACATTCAGAACAACACCTTTGATCTCGGAGACTTGGGTGTATCAACCGACATGGTCACCGAATATTTATCGAACTATATTCGCGAAATTCGCGTTCTGGTTTGGTGGGGAGAAGACCCAGAAGGTGATGACAAAATCGAGATTCTCACGCATGTGATCAATCCTTCCGGGGTCGTGACAGAGACCGGTGATGAAGAGGTGACCCAGTGAACACCCTCCGCACCAAAAGAGGCATGACACTTATCGAAATCGTAATTTCGCACGCCCTCCTTTCTCTCATCGCCACGTTGTCATTAATGACCCTCTCCGGTACATTGCGCCTTCGAGATGTATTTGTCGATAATGATACCCATCTGCGCGCTGCGCGCAATACGATGAATCGACTCCAACGAGAGATCCGCCTTTCATTTTTGACATCGAATCGTCAAGCTGTCGGAACCTACAATACCGTCTTCATCGGAAAAGACCAAGGAGAGCAAGACCAAATTTGGTTTTCAACAATGGCGCATCACCGCAAATACTTTAATGCACCCGAAGGAGATCAATCTGAAATCACCATTTGGGTTGAAAGTGGCCCGGATGATAAAGGAGACGTCTTATTACACCGAGAGACCGGCATTATCGATCACGAACCAGAAAACGGCGGTTCGGTTTTGCCTATGGTTGAAGGCGTTAAGCGTTTCAACTTACGGTATTTAAACTCTACGACCAACGAATGGATTGATGAATGGGACTCTACCGGCGTAGACACGCCCAACGCTATCCCAAGAGCCGTCGAGATTCTTTTAGAGATCGAGTACAAGGACAACGAAGATTATGTGTACAAAAAGACATATCTGAACACCGTCATGCTCGAGTTGGCCAAACCGTTGACGCGTAGCCTTCTCTCCGGTTCGGGGAACGGACCAAAACTGGGAGGCATGCTCCCATGAAAACATGGAAACGACAGCGCAGAAGAAGTGGAGTTGGGATCTTGCTTGCCATCGCCATTGTCGCCATCCTGACAGTGCTGGTAACCGAAATTATCTATACCGCGCGTATTCGAATGCTTACTGCTTACCACCAAGCAGAACGCTCCAAAGCATACTGGCTGGCCAAATCTGGCGTCAATATTTATGTGCTCATTTTAGCAGCGAACAAAGAACTGGGAAAAAATAGTATGATTCAGCAGTTCGGACTCGGAGACTCTCTTTGGCAAATGGTTCCGGTGATCAACACGGGTCTAATGCGCATGCTGTTCGTACGGCCTTCCGACATATCAGAGGAAGACAAGGAAAATCTCCAAAATCAAAAAGCGATGTCGGAGGATTTGGCCGAAGCGTCTAGGGAGGGAGGCTTAATCGGTCGTAAAAACTTCCTCGACTTTCACGGAGATTTTTCCGCTGAAATTCGAGACAACGAAGGTCGAATCGACCTAAACCAGCTCGCAACAGAAACCGGTGCGTTACAGGATGGACTAACCGCACAAAGAATCTTTGCTCTGATGAGCGGTGAAGAGAACGACGCATGGTTCTTGGAACGAAACCTCGATCGCTGGGAAATGATTGGCAACATTCGCGATTGGGTCGATACAGACAATATGCGCTCGGGTGGTCTCGGTGGAAACGAAGACAGTCTTTACGATCGACGCGCTCCTGCCCATTTCTCCAAAAATGCCAAATTTGATTCACTGAAAGAACTACGCGTTGTCGAAGGATGGCAAGGCGAGCTCTACGAAAAGTTCGCAGAACAATTTACCATTTGGAGCAACGGAAAATTTAATCTCAACAGTTTTGATGATGACATGCACAAAGCAATGATTCGCTCCACCGCTCTGTCGCAACCCACCGATGCTACACTGGATATGTGTATGAATGCAGGTGGCGAAGGAGTGCTGTCCATGTGGGACGTCACGACCTTCAACAATGCCAATGACTATGCAACCTTTATTCAAAACAACTGCGGTATTGAACTGGATAAAAATAAACTTAAGAACATCAGCAGCACATCAAAGGTTTTCACCATTCGCTCTACCGGTATGGTTGGAAACAGTGTTGTTACGATCACCACCGTAATTGACTACACGCGAAGAAGCACCGGCGAAGTCAAATACTGGCGAATCGAATAGGAGACTCAAATGGCACACATAGTTGGAATAGACATTGGAGCTGATAGTATTAAAGCCGCGTTATTCGAAGGCTCTCTCGGCCGCTATAACCTCAAAGGATTCCAAGAGGAGGTGATCCCAGACGGAGAGGAGCCTTTAGACGAACGACAAGATCGAGCGCTTGAGAATCTGATCGGCTCACTTCCGAAGGATACGCGTTCTTATGTCGCATACCCTTACCACAAACTTTCATCCAAACACGTCACTTTACCCTTTACCGATCAAAAGAAGGTCGAACAAACGCTTGCCTTTTACATAGAGGATCAAATCCCCTTCGATATCGATGAAGTAATTCTTTCCCATCGAGTACTGGAGATCAAAGAAAAAGACACCGACATCTTTTTGGCCGTCTGTCCCAAAAATGCACTGCAACAAAATCTCGATCGACTCTCCGCAATGAACATCAACCCGGAAATGTTACCGATAGATGCCGACTTACTGGGTAATTGCTGCACAGAGGACTATGAGATCATAATCGACATCGGACATTCTCGGGTTTTGTGTGTGCTGACCAAGGAATCGAAGGCGATACTGGTTCGATCGTTGCGACATGGTGTCGGACAGTTTCACGATGTGATTCGAGAGCACCACTAAGATACGATTCTAGTACTCCACGACTTCAATATGAACGAACCAACGGTAGCGGTTGCAGAAAATGACGAGCATCCAGACGTCGATACCTTGATCTTCCGGCAGGTACAACAACTCTCGAATGCGATCAGACAACTTCTGATTCGTTTGGAAGATCAATTCGGTATCGAGATCCCGAGCATTAAAATTTGTGGCGGTGGCGCGGAAATTTGTGGCATAGAGCAATTTTTATCCGAAGAGATGGGGGTTCCCGTAGAGAAGAGCCTTCTTCCAATGGAAACCTCCAACAATCCCTCTCCCCAGCGATTTACGCTCGCGTATTGGATCGGCCAATGTGCAACCGGTAATTCACATGGTCGAGAGCTCAACCTTAGAACCGGAGATTTTTCCTATCAAGGAAACTTGGAAAAACTCGGTTCTTTACTGCGTATTATGGGCATCGCAGCCGCTGCCATTTTAATTCTGGGTTTTGCTTGGTTTGGATATAATTATATGACCCTGCGACGCGAACTCAATACCTTAAACTCCGATGCCCTCGCAATCTTCACTGAAAGCCTACCGGAGTTCCCGGTTCCGGAAGACTCAGAAACAGCTCTCACATTGGTCAATGCAGAGGTTCTCGAAAAGACCGAACAGATACAGTCTCTGCAAAAACTCTTTCCAAAAGAACCGCCCGTTTTATCTAAAATCCAGGCATTCTCCAGCCATTTACCGAGCCACACACAAGCCCGCATAGATGTAACAGAGATGACGATCTCCAAGACATCCATCAACGTACGCGCAGAAACAGATCAATTCGAGCAGGCGACGTTAATCGTACAAGAACTTCAAAAGTATGCGCTTTTCTCGGAAGCACAAAAAGCCGATGAAAAAAACGCCGCAAAAGGTATTCGCTTCAACATCGTTATACCGCTCAACGCACAGCAGGAGGAATAATGTCAAAACTCTCCAGTCGCTCCGCCTACATTAAAGAAAAGCTTCTCGACGGCCTCGCATCCATGACTCCGAGAGATCGAAACATGTTGTTGGGGGTTGCGATCTTTCTGACTCTCGTCGGATTGATCGGCTCCTCTATATTTATTCTTCGAACTCTTACAGGACTTGAAAAAGAAATCGCACAGGCCGAGAGCGATATTTTTTCACTCAAACAGTCGCAGCAAAGTTTAGAAGAAGCACAAAAAGATCTCGACGATCTCGAAAGCAAGATCGAAAAATATAAAACAACCGATTTGTCTGCATTTTTATCGAAGTCGGCACAAAATGCCGGTATCAAAGAGAAGGTAATTGATCGCGTGCGAGAAAAGAATTCGGTGAATACGGGTACTCTCATTCAAAAATCATACAGTGTACCTCTCAAGGAGCTCACGCTGGCGCAATTTTCAGACTTCCTATTTGAGATAGAAACCGCCGAATACCCATTTGAAATTCAAACCTGCTCGATTCGAACAAGAAAGCGGAAGGATGAGATTAAATTGCGAATCGAACTCGACATCCTAGCCTATCAACTCAGCAACAAACCCAAAGAGGAGGAAAAATGAACAAGAAATTATTGATTCATATTCCCGCATCTCTTCTTCTATTTTTTTCGGTATTTTATTTCTCGGTCCTAATACACTTTCCGACCCAAGAACTAGAAAACCGCATAGAATACGAAGTACAAAACCAAAGCAAGCAGGCATTCTTCTTAGATATTGGCTCCACAGCCATTCGTGGAATTGGACTACAATTATCCGATCTCAAACTACTCGAGAAAAAGCGCCGTTCAGAAGAGGCAACATTGCTTATGAACGCCGATCAGGTACAGGTCTCCGTACCCTTCTTCTCTTTATTGAGTGCGTCCCCCGCAGCAAATCTTTCTTCGAGCATCTTTGGTGGGGAAATTAATATATTCACACAACAAGATAGCAAAGGAAAGCTGCTGCTTCAATCCAATGCAAAGAATATTAATCTCGCGCTTTTGCCAACCAAAGGGGCGGCTTGGAGTTTGGACTTCTTGGGACAGCTACGGTTTGATTCCGATATTACATTCCCGCTTAAGCGCTTTGCCAAAGCGAAGGGTTCCGTATCTTTATCCGCAGACAATGCAAAACTGGACAGCGGTACCATACTAATCAAAACCCTTCCCACCATCGATTTTCAAGAGGTTGCCTTGGAGTTTGATGTTGATAAGGGCAAGGCCTCTGTAACCAAAGGGGTCATCGAATCGGAGGAACTGAGCATTGCCGTAGACGGTTACATCAAACTCAGCAATCAACCACTCAAGAGCAAGCTATTTTTAAAACTCAAGATTACAACGGGAGAGGAGATAGACAAACTCTTGGGGACTCTCGCCTCACCGTATAAAGGAGAAGACGATAGTTACACCATCAAAGTATTGGGTCCAATTCAGTCTCCTCGCGTTCAACCAATATCGGCGCGCAATAAGAGAAAGGAGCGCAACAAGCGCACTCCTAGTGTCAATACACCCACACCGGATAGAGATATTACCCAAGATGATGTTGGCGATCCTGCAGAAACAAATGGAAGAGACGAAGAGGCGAGTAAGAGAAGAAAAGAGCGCTTAGAAAGAGCGAAGAAAAGAAGACAAGAACGCATGAGGAAAGATGGAAAACTCGGCAAACGTGGCTTAGATCGGATTTTACCTACGGATCGAATCCGTCCTCCCAAACTTCCCTTGGAAGAAGAGGACGACGAAGAGTCCGATGAAGAAGGAGAAGAGGAGACCGATGAAGACGAGGGAGAGGACTCCGAAGAGGAAGAGGAATAATTCTTCCTTCGATGCGATATTAGTTAGAGTCTAAGCGCGCTTGGCGCTTAATTTCATTCTCAGCCAACTGGCGCAACTCTTGTATTTCCGGATCAGGCGTAAGCGTTGATACCTTCCTTAAGAAGGGCATTGCGGATTCGTAATCTTCTTTTTCGACAAAGATTTTCGATAGAAAGATTAGCGTATCGACACTGGAGGGCTCCAAGTGCAATGACAACTGAAGATTCTCCAATGCTTCATCAAAGTTTGAGGCATCATTTTTGTATTGAGCCCATCCGAGATGCGACAAAATATTTGGGTCTTCGATGCGCATTTGATGGGCTTTGTGCAGTGCTTTTTGCGCTTTCTCCCAGTTTTTCTGTTCCATCAACTGTTTTGCGTATTCAAAGAGCTGAATATGCTGCGGTTTGGACGCATCGATTTCGTTGGAGAAGAACTTCCCCGATGCTTTTTTCACAACCTTAAGCATCTCTCGTGCCGTGTGACGTATCTCTTCTCCGAGTTTTGGATTTTGCTGTATCTCGTTATACCGCATTGTCATCCGCTCAACAGCAGCACGAGCAAGTTTATCATCTGCCTTTGCCGGAATTCCCAACACAATGGCTGGTTCTGCATCCTTTAAACGCTCGTACTCTTGAAGGATCCACCCAAAGTCTTCTTGTCGTTTAGACGTTCGCTGAACTTGCTGCACCCGCTCAACAACACTCTCTACTTTTACTCGCTCACGGGCCTCTAAGAGTCCAAGCATCCAAAGCGCATACATGGCAGAGTAAGCTTCTTCGTTTGTTCGCAATGACCTTAGAGCTCTTTGATTGGCTATAAGGCGAAGCAACGCATCTGGTAAATCCAAACCATTAATATCCTTGAGGATCTTAAGAGTGAATGCATGTTCGATGTACTCTTCTTGCCAAGCGATATAATCGCCCTTTGAGCAATAACCGATCAAGCGTTGTCCGGTTTCAAACCAGTTTCCACCAGAGACATTTTGAATGGGAGCAATCGAAAGATAGTCTTCTTGAAGAGCCTCAACCAAAGAGTCTGACGGATCTTCTCGTATCAAAGCACCATTCGCAAAAATTAAACGGGAATTACTACCGGTCAATACGACACTCGACTTAGAAGCCCATACTTGCCCTAAGATACGTACAGCCGTCGGAGAAAGAGAGATCGAATCCTCTTCTTGGTCGCTCTCCAAAGCATCCAACATATCGAGGGCAGAGAAGGGCTGCGGCCAATATCGATTGGCCGATATATCATGCATGGCATTCTGTATGGTTTGACTCTTTTCGTCTAAACCGTATGCTGTGAGCCAAATCTCTACATCTGCAATTCCGGGATTATTCGTTTGCAATTGTTTCATGATGGAAATACCACTTTTGCTTCCCAAATAAAAATCGACCAAAATTATGTCTACTGGATTTTGTAAAATATGATGCGCACGCTCAAAATCGCTGACCATGGATACTTGGATATTCGATCGAAGAAAACATGAACGCAAGATCTCTGCTGAATTGCGATTTAGACTCAAATAAACCAAACGCATAAATACTCCCTTATGGAGAAGATATTCAATGGAAGAAGAATTACAACATATAATTTTATATTCTTCTCGGTCTTTTAACTCTATCATAGATGGATTTTCTGCCAAAGAGGGACTCGCTATATTTGAACTCGATTGTCATTGGAGAATCTGCAGTTGGTGGGACGGGGAGCATATAGCCCGTTCTTATACAGATTTAGAGGGTTGGCTTCGGTTTAGAAAAGATGGCGCGTACCATTTTTTACCGCTCATTGGAGGCGCGCTTGGTTGGATCGCATATGACCAAGGAATCGAAGGAGAAGATCTGCCCCAAAAGAGCAGTCAGATCGAAAATATGCTTTTTTGGAGTTGTTCCGGTGCCATCTGTTACGAAATTACATCGGGAGCCTATCATATTATTGGATCAAAGCGCTTTTGCGACGAAGCGAAAAGCGGATTCGAACAACCCTCAGTGAAACAAAGAGCAAACGCCGTCAGTATCCCCTCCCCCTCTATACTTCAAAAAGACGTTTACACCCGATCTGTCCAAACTCTTCTCGAAGAGATCCGAGAAGGTCGTGTCTATCAGGCCAACCTTTCGTGGAAAAGTCAGACATTCCACATCCGTAATCCTTTGGCGCACTATCAAAAGCTCCAGCGCTATAATCCCGCTCGCTTTGGAGCATTCCTTCAATTCGAATCCCATACCATCGTTTCGAATTCTCCGGAATTATACCTTCGCGCTCACAAGAATCAAAAAATCTGTCTCGAAAGTATTCCGATCAAGGGAACCGCGGTTCGAAGTCGAGAAGGCAAAGAGCAATTATGGACCTCCGAAAAGGAAAAAGCCGAACTCACCATGATCGTAGACTTGGTGCGAAATGACCTGGGACGCGTAGCAGAGGTCGGTTCGATACATACCCATCATCGAGCGATCCGACGATGTGGCGATCTCTATCACGCAGAGCAAAAAATCCACGCGCAATTAAAAGAAGAACGATCACTCATCGATGCCATTCGAGCAACCTTTCCACCGGGCAGTATAACGGGAGCACCAAAAATCGCAGCCATGAAATTGATATATGAATTAGAACCGCATGCTCGGGGTATA
>JAYYRF010000184.1:0-7010 GCA_036127535.1 Myxococcota bacterium
AAGCTCGTTCCCAACATCGATAACCATCGCCAAAGCGTGACCAAACTCGTCAAAGACCTGATAGCCCATTTGAAGAATTTCGCCGTTTCGGCCTCGGGGTACCGTTGTGGCCGCCAAGGGTTTTCCGTAGTGTTGGATAACCGCCAATGTAATCTCTTCATTGGGAATTCGAATCCCAACATTCTCACGCTTGTCTTTGAGTCTTTTCGGCAATTGACGGGAACTCCGCAAGATAAAGGTATATCCCCCAGGCCACGCTTTTTTTAGCAATCGGTAACTCTGTGGACCGATGTTTGCCATGCTGGAAGCCATGGAAATGTCGTTGCAAATGAGAGAGAACGGTCTATTTTTTGGATGCTCTGGCTTGAGTGCATACATGCCCAAGATTCCTCTCCGCGATGTTGCATCACAACAAAAAGCCCAACTGCTGCCCATCGGCATTGCCAAAATCGCACCGTCAGCAAGAATTCGCTCGATTCGATTCAAATGCTTCTCGCTTGGAGGATCTACATATGTATATAAGTGCTCACCCACTCTATGTCCTTCTTTCCCCCCACACTAACCCATCTCACTACACGATACCAGAGTAATTGTACTTCCACTCATGCTCGATTCCTCGTCGGGTTGGAATGTCGTGCAGATCAGGGCACTCTGAAGAACACCTCTCCTCGAAACCCTTGAATCCGGTCAAAAACGCTCTTGCTCCTTTTTTTTACGCAGAATCTCTCTTTTCTGCTGGTCTTCAATTTTACGTTTGTGGCTTCGATATCCAATCAGTCCTAAGATCCCCATCATCAAAGCGATTAAAGCGGAAAGAGCCAATGAAGAAGACTGTGACCGGTAATCTCGAGGAACGATGAGCACAATCTTACGGGCCGTTTCTTCCTCTTCGCCAAGATAGCGCAGTCGGCGTACATTGTTCTCTTCCCATTGCTGTTCCTTGAGTTTGATCTCCTCTACGACTTCCTCACGGGATACCGAACGCCTATCTCTGCTCCTTTGGTTGGGAAAGCGCTTGGTTTTTATCGACCATGCCTTAATGGGCACTTCTTTATCTAAGTTATCTGACAGAACCGCGGTTATCTTTGTGACTTTGTATCCGTCTTTTGGCCATTCGTTCCATCCCAAAGGGGGACAATTCGGAGTGCATCCCCCAACCGTACCCACAGCATCAACATGTAAATAGGAATGACCAGATTTGGGATCTTCGATCAAGAAAGAGTCTTTTGGAATCTCAACTTCCGCTATGCCTGGTGTAGCTCTTTTGAGCGCATTAGAAATATGAGCTCCACCGGGCTGCTCCCAAAAGACAAAGTAGGGCTCCAATCCCATCGCGACCAACATCGCCCCATTGGAGATGGATGCATCATCGCAATCTCCCAACTGATCAAAAAAAAATTCCAACGTAAATTTGGGATAATCGGACCATCCGGTTGAGTTGGCATTGGTGCAGTTGGCCTCTCCGTTACAATCATCATAAGCATAATGAATTGCCTGAATCATACCCTGTACATATCCAACTTTGGATGTGTTGCTGGTATCGTTCTTATCATCTAGGTATCGAACGATCTCGGCAATAATGGGTCTCACATCTTCAATGGAAGTGTCCACAATTTCCTGCATGGACTGATGCGCATTGTTACGTCGTATCATATAGGCATCGATGTCTATTCCCAATTGAATCCAACGTTTTTCCGTACAACGACCTTTGTTATGAGTTGGACAAAAAGGCCACTCTAAATGCCGAGTGTTGGGGTCTTCCTCTCGTGCTACCATTTTGGACGCAGAGTCAAAGATCTGAACATACCGAATCGGATCATTCGCCCAAGCAAAGCCAAGCAACCACAACAACATTAAAAAAGCTCCTTTTCTCTTTTCTCTTTCAAAAGTGCCAAGCGTTTGGCGTCCTCTAATTTCTTTCTTCGGATGCGAATCAACCAAATGCAAACGGCAACTATACCGGCACCGGTCAAAGCCCACAAAACAAAACGGCGAATTGAGTCCTTACTTCGCACATAGGACTTTCTCTGGGGACGTGGAACGAGGATGTCTACGGGAAGCATTCGGTCTTCTTGGTTTATTCCTCGGGACTTTGTTTCTGTGGAATCCTCTGTATCGTGGGATGGGATTGTAGGATTTGCTCGCTTTGAAAAGGCCAAAGAAAGCGCATCTTCCAAGGTCCAAATCTTGATAGAATCCATGCCAAGGGTCTTCGAGGGGAGTGCTTTGGGACAAGCAAAAATCAGAGACTTCCCCTGTATCTCTGTTCCCCAACCCTTCAAACGTTCGTCGGCTCCTGCAACCATGATCCCATATGCACCACCGCTGTTGGTACTTTGTGCTGGATAACGCACCAACGTCCCTTCTCCGTCTAGCAAGATAAGGGTGACGAGGCTTACGGATAGGGTATCCGCCGGCTTGCGCTTATCGCCGTTTTGATACAAAATTTCCCAAATCTCCAATGGCGTTTGGTAACGCTCGATAAATACCCCCTCCGTGTTGCTTGTACTTTGTAGAACCGACATCAATCTGGCTGCGTATATCGCACGATCTTGATTTTCCAAAATCCCCCCCGATGTCAAAGCAGCGATCAGGATTTTACCCTCTCGCTTGACCGATTTCAGATAGGGTTCTACACCATCCGGCGGGAATGTATCGAAGTAGGTACGAGGAACCAGTATATCGATGGTCCCCAATTCTCCTTCCACCGGTAACTTGGGAAACAGCTGACGGTTGTAATATCCTTGCACAGCAGCCGGGCGGTTTTGGAGGAAGCGATTGGCCGCCTCTATCTTAATTTCTTGTGCCCTTGCGGAGCCAGCCAGAAGGAGACAAACCCCAACGGAGAGAAGGGTCATGACTTTGGTGGTGGTGGTAAACGACGACCGGGTGGTGGTGGTAACGTATCTTTCTTGGTCTTTGCCTTTGCAACCGCCTCAGCCAAAGGCTGGAATTGATTCCAAGAGATCCAGTCCTTGTGCAAGCCAGCTTTGATAATATAGTGCTCCCCTGACTCAGACAGAATTCGTTCGATGACCGTTTCTACGGATACATCTTCTTCGGTACCGTGCCGTTCCGAATAATAGTGCAATTCGCCGCTCAAAGCATCCTGTGGCTCCGGTGGTGCCGGCTCGTCTGTCGGACTGGGAGGCCCACTGGATTGTTGAATATAACGCTGTACCGCTGGATGCTCTTCTGCACTCAACCATGTATCAAGATGGTAAACACGGTGATTTCCCGGAGACGATAGCACCCGTTGCGCAACTTCCGATGCCTTGAATTGAGACTTTTGGCGTTCGGGACTGAAATACCACACCATCGGATCATCCGTCGCTGAAACGTCTTCCGTTGAAATGGGTTCCGAAGCCGCCTTAACAAGATTCTCAGGACGCTCAAAACCTTTGTCCCGTAGCGCTTTTGCTATATCGGGAAAATCAAAGATATCTTTCCACTCATCGGCACCGGATAACCGAACCAAATGTTGTCCAGGCGTGGGTTTTTCCGCATACAAAGAGACGACGTCCAGCATCTCAAACTCAACGCTGACGTGATGCATGTTGGGATGTTTATAGTCATAGTACTGCGGTTCATATCTCTCCCAGTTGATGGCGAGGCGGGGAAACTGAACTTGAGAGTCAAAGGCAGTCTCTTGAACGCGCTCTAACCAACCCC
Source organism: Myxococcota bacterium (assembly GCA_036127535.1). GTDB lineage: Bacteria > Myxococcota_A > UBA796 > UBA796 > UBA796. The sequence continues at coordinate 3,673 of JAYYRF010000184.1, forward strand.
GTCGAGAGAACAGCTGCACCTGATCTACGACCAAGCTCATCTCCTCCCATTTCTCTTTGCGGTTGTTCTGTTCTGGCTCGCTTCGAATGGGTATCGGATCACCCTTGTTCAATGAGATTGGAACGGTCCACGATGAGAAATTTTGAAAGTGGGTTTTGCGCAACCGAAGGAGATCTCTCGAAGCCGCGTCTATGGGCTCTCCGTTGCGATCCGCTTTCTCTCGATACGTTTCCATCAACTCTTCCAAGGCCTGGGTCTCGAGTTTTGCGACAATCACAGAGGCATCGGTTTTTTCTTGGGCTTTTCTCTCTTCATCGCGCAGAGCCGGGTACAGAGCCTGTAACCAATAGTAGGCAATCACATACAGTTGTCCCCAAGTGCCTCCATTATCAAGAAATGCTTTTCGCTTTTCACTGAGCATCTCATTGAGCTTATTTCGCTCGTGGGCATTGTGGAATAACTTTTCCAAATATGCGATTTCCGTTCCGACCGCGGGCCACTGCTCCCGTCCATCCGGTGTGACCACCTGCTTGACGAAAAAGGACTTCCGCTCGTCTACACCGTTTCCACCGATGGTTTTCAACAAACCGAGGATTTGCGCTTCGATGAACACTTGGTAATTGCGCCTTCGCAAATCCATCTCGCTCACTTTTTTGGGCACCAATGTTTGGAAAGACTCAAATTCTCGGTGGATATGGAGCGGCAATCGATTTTTCAGGTGGGTAATATAATGTTCAATCATACCACCACTGTCATGTAAATCATTGCTGTGATACACAGGAAAACCGTGGGTTTCCGTATAGAAGACAATCTCCGACGGATCGGAAATCATAACGCGGCGAGGCTCAAAGTCTTCTTTGATCTCCAGCATCGCGTTCGACAACAGTTCTACGGTATCACTGTCACCAACATACCCGATAAAGGCATCCTTAGCCTCGCTGTAGTTGCTGGCTGGGATATGAGAACCACATTTTTGGATCCAGGGCAACCCTTTGTCGTAGACAAACTTCAGCATCTCTTTAAGCTGAGACGAGGATAACTGTTTGATCGCCCGAGCAGCGGAGTGCCGCAACACAAAACCTTCTTTGGGTTTCTCTGTCTCGTCACCAAAGGCAGACGTATAATGTGAATCATTTCCCTTTAGGGCAAAAAACGTCTCTGCGGATAATTCAACTTCAAAGGTGGAAAAAGAATCCCCGTCACTCACCGCCTGATGCAAAGACGCAAACGTAGTATAATTGTTGTGTCTAAGGAAGCGATCCAATATCCGTTTGAGGCGCTCCTCTTTTTTATCCGCGTCTTTGCCCAGATAGTATTCCAAAAGGGTGTCGTATGAAATCGTGGTTCCCAACTCTTTGAACATGCTCGCTTTTACAGAGGCCTTAAAATGATTTTTGTCTTCGAAAAACTGCGATTGGAGATCCTTGAGTTTTCGCAGTGTGTACTCCACCTTGAGAAGCATTTCATCAAATTCGCTGACGGCCGTCTCGAACACCTTGATACAGTGGTCGCAAATATAGTGGGTAATTTTAGCACGCCAGTAGGCCTTCATATACCGAGAAGCTTCCTGCACCGATTCACGATGATTGTCTTTGTCTGGTGAGAATAGTAAGGGTTTGGATATTTTATCCGCATTTTCGATTTGGCGTTCAAACTCAGCTTCGTTCTCGTCCATACGATTTTTGAGGGTCGTTTTGTATTTGCGCATAAAGTTGATGTAACGAAACTCCTCCTGCATAATGTTCGCTTCCTCCGATATGGAGTGATTCATAATATCTTTGCAGGACTGTAAAATTTGAGCCAAGCCCGTAATTCCCACTTCTCCACGCTGAAGACGACTATAGAAGTCTTCAATGACCGATGGAATCGCGTTCGCAATTTCTTGCACCAAAGACTTTGCATTGGCCTCGATGACCAAAGCCCAATCTCCCGCCTGCCCCGGTGCTTCCGGACGACCAAACTTAGCGGATAATTGCTGCCAAGCTCCTCTGCAGTCCGCGATCGTACTTTTTTCCAAAAGCATGCTTTCGGCATCTTCTACCATCATTTCAGCGCGATTTTCAATCTTCTGAAAAATATTACCGCTGTTCTCACCCGCCAATTGTGCCAATCGATCTCTCGTTTGGTTCATCTTGGTCGTTTTCATCTGCCCGTCTTCTTGCTCGACGTACGTACCTTGAAAAAGATTGAGTTCGATTAGAAACTCATTCCGATAGGACGTAACGGAGTCTCTAAAATTACGGGCGTACTTGCTGTCCGGATTGATCAGCTGTAAAAGCTCAGCCGCCAGGTCGTAGCGCGCATAATGCAGCAATCGCCACGAAGGAAATACGAGTTTGCTGATTCCCAAACTACTAAACTTCGTCTTCCAAGAGTCCGCGAGGTAGCGCTCTCTATTTTTTCCGCGATATTCGTAGTTCACGCTGTTGTTGAGATATTGCCAACGATTCACTTGAACACTTTGGATAAATCCAGGCATCTTACCGCCACTAAACCGTAAAAATAGAGATTCACCAATGGCGATGTACGAGTTCGTAGGGGTGCCAATCTGCTTGCCGTTGTGGTTTTCACCGGCCAATAAATAGCAATATTCGTACAAAGAACCGTAACTGTGCTTTTTACCGCCTGCTTTCCACTGCACTTCAAAGGGATTGTTCATGTAATGATTCAGCTCTCGCAGTGCGGCGACACCATTGGCGGCGAGCTTGGCATACTTGCTCTCGATGGACTTGTAAGCAGATGGCAGTACAAAGTACCCCCGAATCTTACAGTTGTTCAAAGTGCTTTTGACGATGGCCGCCGTGTCCAAGAACATTCCAGAACCCGTTCCACCAGCCAAACCCGCGATGATATACACGTCGATGTCTGACGAGGCTTGGACACGCGCAGAATCGACGTTGATTCCCTTTACCTGCGTTTTGGCGGCCGTGATTTTGGATACGATTTCATCGTAGTTAATCACCGTTAGAATTCGAGAGAGTGGTCTGACCTGCCCCGCTCCCTCTTTGGAGTTGAGCCCTTGTAAGGATTGAATGGAATTGTCCCACCACTCTTGAATATGTGGGTATTGGGAGAGGTTTTCACCAAGATAGTGACCGACGTTCCCCTTGGATAATTCCAACCGTTCGTGATCTTTGAACAAAATATGACGGTCCATTGGGCTGACGGTATTCTTATCTTCTGCCGCTCCGTCTTTCGAAGATTGATCGGTGTCGATGGATAAGAAAGCCATCCCCGGCAAAACCGCTCGACTAAATCGCTCGTATAGCATTCTGCGCAAGTGCTCGAGAGCCTTTGTTCCCGTGCCACCCAAACCGATTAAAATGGAGGGAGGATAT
>JAYYRF010000185.1:0-2625 GCA_036127535.1 Myxococcota bacterium
GGTCGAGCCCCAGGATGCTGCACCACAGAACAATCGATATCCAGTCGTCGTCAAAATTGTTCGAGATACCATCCGCGTTTTGCAGGTCTGTGGAAGCCCCAGCTACGATCAGAAATTTTTACGGCTCTTCCTGAAGCAAGATCCGAGTGTGGATCTCGTTAGCTTTTTCATACTCCGAACCAATGAAGATATGGACGCGGGTTGGAGCAGCGACGAATTGTCTTTGATCGCCTTTCCGTATATCCAACTCTTTTCCGAAGAACTACAATCCTTCGACTTGGTTCTGTTTCAGAATTTCAACTACGGTCCCTACTTTATGTCGGACGCGAACTACTTGCTGGGCAACATCGCAGATTTTGTTTTAGAGGGTAAGGCCTTCGTTATGACGGGCGGAGATCGAAGTTTTGATTTGGGTGAGTATGTGAATACACCCATAGCAGAGATCTTACCGGTTCAACTCGGCGTATCGGGTTCTGTGTCTTCTGAAGAACAGTTTTTGCCCCGCTTAACCAAGGGAGGAGTACAGCATCCGATTACGAAACTCAGTTCGAATCCAACAGACAACCAGCGCATTTGGAGCGATTTATCCAAGATGGATGGTTTCAATCGGAACAACGGACTGGTACCCGGCGCGGCGTCTCTTTTGGCTCACCCCACGGAAAAAACCACCAGCGGTGCAGCGATGCCCATCTTGGCGGTTCGAGAAGTGGGGAAGGGTCGTGTTATGAGCCTCAATGTTGACAGCTCATGGCGATGGTCGTTCTCGGAAGCGGTGGAAGGATCTGGAAACCAGGCGTATCTGCGCTTTTGGAAGAACAGTTTGCAATGGTTGGTCGGTGATCCCGAAGATAGACGGGTTGTGATTTCACCCGAGAGGGAAAACGCCCAAATCGGTGAAGAGATGGACATTGTGTTTCGCAGCAGAGACTCTTCTTATCGTCCCATTGCCAAGGCAAAGATAAAAGGCCATATTCGAACGCCCAAAGGAGAAAAGATCAAATTTGAGCACGTGACGGGTGAATTGGGCGAAGTTGCGATGGGGTACACACCCGAAGAGCAAGGAACCTATTACATCAAGGCAAATTACAAAGGAGATGTCGCAGAGACAGTATTTGCTGCCACAGCCCGGGATCCGGAATTGTTAGACCTACACCCAAAGAAAGAGTGGATGAAGCGTTTGGTCGAGTACTATGACGGCCAATACTCAACCAGTTACCAAGCACCGCTGATCGATAGCAAAGCCCTAAGAATGATTCCTGAACGCAACCGCGTCAAACTGGGATACGCTCCGGCCGTTGGATTATGGGTCGCTTTGTTCTCTGCTTTGGCCATTTGGTTTCGTCGCCGTGGTGGGCGACCTTAAACGAACAACCTTTCCGTTGGAATCGAGTTGGGGGAGGAGCACAATTCATCCCCAAGAGCAGGAGTCGATAAGCTTTTTTTTTCAGATCGGTTATAGGGCTCCCAAACTCGGAGAATTGCGATGAAAACTCAACTTGAGAAAATCAGAAACATCGGAATTGCAGCGCATGTCGATGCGGGTAAGACGACCCTAACGGAACGCATTTTGTTCTACACCGGAGCCAATCATCGCATTGGGGAAGTTCATGACGCTTCCGCACATATGGATTATTTACCCGAAGAGCGAGAGCACGGAATTACCATTACCACGGCCGTTACGAAATGTCCTTGGAAAGAACACATGATTCAAGTGGTGGATACACCCGGACACGTCGACTTTACGATTGAAGTAGAGCGCTCCATGCGCGTATTAGACGGTGCTGTGATTGTGATGGACGGCGTGCGAGGGGTAGAGCCTCAAACGGAGACCGTTTGGAGGCAAGCCAGTACGTTCAACGTCCCACGTTTGTTGTTCATAAACAAAATGGACAAGCCCGGCGCCAATTTTGAGAATGCCCTGACCACGGTAGAAAAACGTCTTCGAGGAAATCCGGTTCCCGTTTGTTATCCACTAGAAGATGACAAGACGATCATCAACCTCGTTGAAAAAACATGGATTCGCTTTTCGGGCGAACACGGCGAAATTGTCGAAGAGGGACCGGTTCCGGAAGATTATCAAGATCTTCTCGAGGAACATCGAGAGTTTTTGATTCTCGCAGCCTCAGAGTTTGATGAAGAGTTGATGGAATTGGAGCCCGAAGAGGTGACCGCCGAGCAATTGTGGGCGGCGCTGCGCAAAGGGACAATCTCAGGCGAAATCAATCCTGCATTTGGCGGCTCGGCCTTGCGGAACTGGGGGGTACAACCCTTGCTCAATTCGGTATTAAAGCTGCTTCCCTCTCCCAAAGAAAAGCCTCCCTCCATCGCGAAGGATAAAAACGGAAACGAAGAAGTGGTAGAGATGAGCAACGAAGGCAGTATGCTGGCGCTGGCTTTTAAAGTCCAGCTTTGGGATGGTCGTCGGCATGTATTTGCTCGCTTGTACCGCGGTGTTTTGCGACCCGGAGACAAGGTTCGGGTAGCCGGAAAAGAAAAAGAAGAGCGGATCGCACGGGTGTTCGACATCGATGCCGATAGTAAGTCACGTTTGACCGAAGCGGAAGCGGGACAAATCGTACTGTTGTCTGGACTGCGTTTTGCCACAACGGGAGACACCCTCTATCT
>JAYYRF010000186.1:0-3574 GCA_036127535.1 Myxococcota bacterium
CGCGATATGAAAGGCTGCGTAAGCGGCTCGAATCTGCTGTTTGCTAAATAAGAAGGGACAATGCTTTTGGAAAACGTCTAAAAATTGAGGATAGGGAATTTCCAGCGGATGAAATGGTGCCAGCCGCTCCCACAGATGGTAGCGTATGGTTCGAAGCGTGAGACGCTGTCTCCACGATGCGGGATTGTGCAGCCGAACATTTTCTAAGAAAGGCCCCTCCGGAGGCGAGGTCGGAATCGAGATGGGCACGGAGTGTCTTCCGAGTGGTGTTCCCATATTGTGGTCGACACAAAGGTGAAGCACGCTTTGCCAGAAAGATGCTTCTGGCAATGTCGGTAATATGGAACGACGTAGATCTCGAAAAGAAGAGAGCCAGTTTTGAATATGAATTGTGGGCGGGGCACTTTGCCCGTCTTCCACCAGAACGATTAAGGATAGAAGTGTAAGCGTATGAGATGCGTTCTGCGGGTCGAGTTTATCGACGAGCCCGAGCAGGAATGATTTTGACGTAGACATAATCAAAAGCCTTTATAGTTCTCTTTTCCAAATGATTGATGAAAAAGTTTATTGAGACATATTTCGAGCATTTATGCATTGTTGCTCTAACCTTTTTATTGGTATATCCCGCCCTGTTTGTCAAGGGGACTCTCATCGGTGAGGGGGTCGATCTATACGGGACTATTTGGTTTTATGAGTGGATATACGACTCGATCCACAACGGGACGGATCCCTCTCACACAACGTTATTTTTTCACCCCTTTGGCAAGGACATCTTTGGTCATACAGGCAATAACTTTATCGATGCTCTGATGGCCGCACCGTTTATTGCTATTTTTGGTTTTCCGCGCTATCAGCCCATTTTTTACGCCTGTTTGATTTTGTTGAATGGTTTCGCATTTCGCGCGTTGGGTCACCAGTTGTTTCAAACGACACCCGCGCGGCTTGGCAGCACGTTGCTGTTTATGCTTTCCCCGTACTGTTTGGGTGAATTGATTCTCGGACGCCCGACACAATGTTTCATGGCGTTCACCGTGTTGAGCATTTACTACTTTCTAAAGATGAACCGAGACGGTGGCTATAAGTACGCGATTCTTTCTGGGGTCTTTGCAGCTTTACAGGGATGGACATATTGGTTCGGCGGGTACTTTTTGGGATTTGCACTGATTTGGATTGTCATTGCAGAGTGGCGCACGGAAAGAATCAAAGAGTACTGCGCTTCCCTATCGAGTTGTATCGCACTTATTGCACCCGCTCTTGTATCGATGCTGATGAAAGCGCGCAGTGGAGAGGTTCCGGGATTGGCGAACGCAAAGGAAGCGTTTTGGTCTATACCTGTGCCCCAGCCAAACAACGTTTTTATGAAACTGGCTGGCTATCAAATTACCGAACCGGCGGGTATGAAGTTTTTTTGGCACTACTCCATTGCCATACCCTTGCTGTTTGCCATCTTTCGTTCGAAAAGACGAAAGTTGTGGCTCGGTTTGTTGTTGGTAAGCCTCGCAATTGCAACCGGGCCGGTATTTTTTTGGGGTCAGCAAGAGTATCCCATGTTTCATTACATACTTATGTACCGGATCTTACCGTTCTTTTCACGTCTTTGGTTTCCGTATCGGATGATCTCGATTGCGTTGCTCGCTGGGATTATCGGGATTGGATTTTGGTTGGATCAGCAAAAGAAATATGTGTGGCCTATGGTGATTACAATCGTTGGTCTCAACCTTTGGGAGCAGTCCGATTTATACAAAGTACCCTTGTTAAATCAGAAATGGGATTATCCGAAGATGTATGAAGAGATGGCTCCGTATGACGGAGCGATCATCGAACTTCCCATCGGCTATGTTCGCGAATCCATTCTTTGGCAAGCGGTTCACAAACGACCTACATTTGGGGGAATGGGTGAAAATTTATCACTCTTCCATACCCCAGAACACAAAGCGAGACTGAAAAAGCCCTTGTACCGATACTTGCGTAAGATCGTCTTTTTTCCGCATCGCGACTTTGAACCGCCGTCTTTGGATTTGGCGCTTCGTGAGGGGTTTCGTTTTGTCGTATTGGATCGTAGAATCGTCAGTGGCATTTATATGCGCAACGGGCACAAAAATACCGAAGAGCGTTTGGAACAATTGATACAGCGACTGAATGATCTTTTCGGGCAGCCATGGTTAGAAGAAGATGCATACCTCGTGTGGAATATCGGAAAGTCACTTCCGAATTCAACACGTTTGCCTGTGACCGGGGCAAAGTGGGAAAAACAGCTCCCAAGTAAGCTTGAGCAGCGACTTTTGGATTTGAACCGGCTACTCTTCAAAGAAAAACGTGGCGATTTGTGAAGGATTTATCCGTTGGAGACGCGTTTTTTCTTGTCATATCAAATGAGGCGAATAATTAAATCATTATACAACGTTTTGCAATAAATCAAGAGGTATCATGGCTCCTACAGATAAATCCGCTCCCATTACAAGAGAGCTTCCGATTCTTCCGATTCGGAACACCGTTATTTTTCCCGTTCTGGCGTTCCCCATCAATGTGGGTCGAAAGAAATCGATTGGTGCTGTTGAAGATGCTCTAAGCAACGAGCGCTACATGGCCATTTTTGCACAGAAGGATCCCGCAAAGGAAAATCCGGGTGAATTTGACCTGTATGAGATCGGTACGATGATCAAAATTATCAAGCATGTCAAAATGCCGGGTAATAAGCTCTCGGTTGTCATTCAGGGCATGAATCGTATTCGGATGCTTCGCTTCTATGAAGAGGGTAATTCTCTGTATGCGCAAGTGGAAGTGATCGAGGAAGAAGAAGCATATGGAGATGAGTTCGAAGACAAGCTAGACAATCTTCGCAAAATTGCGCAGCAGGTGTTCGACTTGTCTCCCCAAATTCCAACAGAAGCGAGCTTTTTGGTTCGATCGACGGACGATCCAAGCGATGTAGCCGATATCATCGCTATCAATATTAACAATATCGATACAGAAGAGAAGCAAGAGTTACTGGCTACGCTCGACGTCAATGAGCGTGTTGATAAAGTGTTAGCGCTTCTGCAAAAAGAAATTCAGGTGCTCGAGCTCTCCAACAAAATCCAATCGACCGTAAAAGGAGAAATGGACAAGGCGCAGCGAGAATATTTGTTGCGAGAGCAGCTCAAAGCGATCCAGCGGGAATTGGGTGAGACGGATGACAGACAAGAAGACTTGGAAGAACTCAAGCGGAAGATCAAAAAGGTTGGAATGCCCGAAGATGCCGAAAAGGTTGCCTTCAAAGAACTCAAGCGCATGGCGCGCATGAATCCAAGTGCGGCAGAGTACACGGTTAGTCGTACATACATCGACTGGTTGCTGGATATTCCTTGGTCTCATTCCTCAAAGGACAACTTGAACATTCAACGGGCAAGTGATGTCTTAGATGAAGATCACTTTGGTTTGGACAAGGTCAAAAAGCGAATCATCGAGTTTTTGGCGGTACGAAAGCTCAAAAATGACATGAAAGGCCCGATTTTATGCATGGTGGGACCTCCAGGAGTGGGTAAAACATCGCTAGCGACGTCTGTATCGAAGGCGCTGGGACGAAAAATGGTTC
>JAYYRF010000187.1:0-12319 GCA_036127535.1 Myxococcota bacterium
GAGCACAGCAAATTGCCAATGGTGGCAATTGGTGGAAAATCTGCGACGGATGGTATCGAGACGATCATCCCAAAGAAATACCCGCACCACTCGGGCCTCGTGCTCTATTCGCAAAGAGAGTAGCGGCGCAATACCAAAACATCTCCTCGTTTTTACGCGCCTATCAAGGAACAAGCCAACCAAGAGAGACTGCATCCCCCCTCCCTCCGATTCCGTCTACGCCCCCTCGCCCGATACCGACTGAGCCGATAGCCAAACCCAAAGCGCCGCAACCCAAAGCGCCGCAACCCAAAGCACCTACGGTTGCAGTCTCTCCAAGAAGAACTTCCCATCACCAAAGCACAAAGCAAGAACCAATCGCCATCATCGGAATGGGGTGTCGCTTTCCACAAGCACCGAACCTCGCTTCATTTTGGGAAAACATTCTCAACAAACATTCTGCCATCACAGAGGTTCCACCCGAACGATGGGATCCAAACCTCTTTTGGGACCCCGATCAAACGGCGCCCGATAAAACCTACTCCAAAGTGGGCGGATTCATCACCGAATTTCAATTCAATCCCAAGCGCTTTCGCATTCCTCCCTCGATGTTGGAGCAAATCGACATTGTACAGCAAATGACTCTTCTGTGTGCCTCTGAGGCACTTTCAGACGCAGGGTACGATCAAAAAGAGTTCGATCGAACCCGTGCAGCCGTCATATTGGGCAATTCTATGGGAGGAGAGGTCTCGCAAGACTACACCATCCGAACACGCCTTCCAGAATTAGAATCCGCGCTTCGTCACACCGATGTGTTCCGAGGCTTGTCGACAGAAGAACAACAAGAGATGTTGAGCGAATTCCGCCAAGCCACCAATCGAAGCTTACCGAAACTCAACTCGGACTCTATGCCCGGTGAACTCTCCAACGTGATCGCGGGACGCGTTGCAAACACGTTCAACCTCAATGGCCCCAACTACACCATTGACGCAGCCTGTGCAAGTTCAATGGCCGCCATCCAAGCAGCTGTCAAAGGACTTAGAGACCGAGAGTTTGACATGGCTCTTACCGGTGGTGCCGATCGCTCCATGGGGGTTCCAACCTTCGTCAAGTTTGCTAAAATTGGAGCTCTTTCCCCTTCTCATTCTACTCCCTTCGATGAAAGAGCCAACGGGTTTGTGATGGGAGAAGGATGTGGAATTATCCTTTTAAAGCGCTTGAGCGATGCACAACGTGATGGTGATTCTATATATGCGGTTATACGAGGCATCGGTGCATCCAGTGATGGTAAAGGCAAAGGTATCACCGCTCCCAACCCCGTCGGGCAAGCCCTGGCTTTGGAACGAGCGTACACCAATGCCGGCATACCGCGTGATTCTGTCGATCTCATTGAGTGTCACGGTACCAGTACGATCGTCGGAGACAAGGTCGAAGTCGATACTTTGCGCGATTTTTTGTCGCAAAGTCAGCGAGAAAAGCCCGTTTGGATCGGTTCTGTCAAATCGAACATCGGTCATCTTAAGAGCGCGGCGGCGGCAGCGAGCATAATTAAAACCGCTTTGGCTATCCACAACAAGACTCTTCCGCCAACAGCCAACTACAAACATCCGCGCCAAGATATCGATTTTGGCATTCTCAAAGTACAAACGGAACCACAAGCGTGGGATGCCCAACATCGTCGAGCGGGCGTAAGTGCCTTTGGATTCGGCGGAACGAATTTCCACCTTTGCATGGAAGCCCCTCCTTCTGGTTCTGTTGCGGAAACACCTGCAATCTTCTCTCCTGTGAAACAGGAAGCAAAACAAAAACACATCGAAAATATTTGGCGTGTCACGGCCAATTCCCTTCCCGAATTGGAAGAGTATCTCTCCCAAAAGCGCAAATCTGTCGATATGCGTCACACTTGGCTTGCAACGGCTTATGCGCAATCTCCAGAGGAAAAAGCGCAGCAGCTTGAAATGCTTCAAAAGGCTTTTCAGTCAAAAAAACCACTCTCCATGCTTCGCAGCCGGCATATTTACGTCGAAAAATTGCAGCCCAAACCCAAAATCGCCTTTATTTTTACGGGACAGGGTAGCCAATACCTCAATATGGGTATGGAACTCGCCGAAGAATTTCCGGTCGTCAAGGACACCTTTCAAGAGGCGGATGAGATTCTGAGATCTCAGCTTCAAAAACCGTTTCTTCAATACATTCAGCGTGATTCCTCTCTCTCTGAAGCGGAGCAATTCCAGCAACTTTCCGATACACAAATCGCTCAGCCCGCTACGTTGTGCATGGACATCGCGCTTTGGAGACTGCTTTCATCGTGTGGTTTCCAAGCCGATATGGTTGCTGGTCATTCCTTGGGAGAATATGCAGCTGCGGTTGCCGCCGGCGTAATGAGCTTTCGAGATGCTCTGATCGCCGTATCCGTTCGCGGACGAGAAATGGCGTCGGTGCATTTGGAAGATCCCGGCAAGATGGCCAGTGTGTTTTCAGGTGAAAATAATGTTCGTGACATCCTCAAAGATATCCAAGGGTACATTATTGCAGCGAACAAAAATGCCCCCTCTCAAACAGTCTATGCCGGAGAAAGCGATGCCATTCTCCAGCTCGTTGCACGATGTAAGGAGAAAGGTATTCGAACCCAACTTCTACCCGTAAGCCACGCTTTTCACTCAAAGATTGTTTCACAAGCCACTGAACCGCTCAAAAAGGTTCTCCAAAATCTATCTATTCAGGCACCGCATACCCCCATGACAACCAACGTAACCGGAGATTGGTATCCCGAGAATCGAAACGATATCATTCAAATCCTGACAAAGCAGGTTTCTCATCCGGTAGAATGGGTCAAACAGATCGAAACCATGTACGAGGCGGGCGCCCGCATTTTTGTAGAATGCGGTCCTAAGAGAGCCCTCTCCGGCCTGGTACGCTCTATCTTACGCGGAAAGGATCACTGCGTATTTAGTACCAATCATCCCAAGACTGGTGGCGTCGCATCCTTTTTTCATACTGTCGCGGGTCTACAAGCGATCTTACGTACGCCGCAAACGGTCAAGCGTGACGCAGACGCTTCAAAATCTTCACAACCGACTCCGGTTACAGACAAAACAATCACAAGCCAAACGGTACACCAATTAATCGATCAGCGCTTTGAACATTTCTTTCAGCGCCTTCAACCGCTGCTTCAGTCCAAACCCGCCGCTTCCGCTAACGATGCCCCTGCACCCAATGTACCCCTCAATCCGCTCCCACAAAGAGAATCTGTGGTTTGCTCTGGTGTCTCCGTCGGCCTACCGGGTGGGGAAGAGGTGTTTGCGGCCGACAATATACAGCGTCTTCTACAAGGAGAGAACCGGATCTCAGTAATCGCAGAGCGTCAAAGATCGAAGTTTTTGGAAAAAAAGATTACGCGGGTAACCAAAAATGCCCAAACGGGACAAGGGGATTTTCACGCCGTGACTACCGACGAGGAAGTCATCCAACTCGCAGGCCAAAAATCACACTTCGATTTGTCGCTGTACGGTATCCCAGCGGAAAGAATCTCAACCTTTGATATCACGACTTCACTGGCATTCGCCGCGGGTCTCGAAGCGCTCAAAGATGCGCGTATTCCACTGGTTCGACGATATAAGACAACCACTTCGGGAAAGAAAACACCGATCGGCTGGATGCTTCCAACGTATATGCAATCCGATACCGGCGTCATCTTTGCAAGCGCCTTCCCGGGGTACAGCAATCTCATCGAACATCTCAAAGCGCGAGACGAACCCTTTGACCGCAGATTCCTCTTTCAAATTTTGTCCATGGGTCATTCACAATTTGCGGAGTATATCGGTGCCAAAGGACCAAACACGCAAGTAAACGCCGCGTGTGCTTCCACGACACAAGCCGTTGCCATCGCAGAGGATTGGATCCAACGAGGTCGTGCAAAACGCGTCATCGTTATCGCGGCAGACGATGTGACCAATGAATCCATGCTCGAATGGATCGGTTCCGGCTTTTTGAGTGCGGGTGCGGCCACGACCGAAGGAGATATTTCGAAGGCAGCTCTGCCCTTTGACAAAAGACGAAACGGTATGATCCTTGGTATGGGCGCCGTTGGCCTGATTTTGGAAAAGCAAAATGACGTAAAAGAGCGCGGGATTGTTCCGTTGGTTGAGTTACTCGGCTCCAGATTCAGCAACAGTGCATTCCATGGTACACGTCTAAACACAGAGCACATTTCCCACGAAATGGATACGTTCATCGAGGCGATTACAACCCGAGAAAGCATCACAAGAGAGTATTTTGCTCAAAACAGCCTTTTTGTCTCACACGAAACCTATACGCCCGCACGGGGTGGTTCTGCCGCCGCCGAAATAGATAGTCTGCGAAAAGCGTTTTCCACTGCGGCAAATGACATTGTGATCAGCAATACCAAAGGGTACACTGGACATTCTATGGCGGCCGGCATTGAAGATGCCCTCGCGATTAAAGCCTTACAGTGGGAACACATTCCCCCTATTCCGAATCTCAAGGAACCCGACCCCCAACTTGGAAACCTCCATCTATCGAAAGGAGAAGCATTCCACGGCCAGTACTCACTTCGACTGGCAGCCGGTTTTGGATCCCAACTCGCGCTACTCGCGTGGAAAAAAATGGCCAGTAAGGATACACGCATCCAAGACGATCATCGATATCAAGCTTGGCTATCCTCCCTCTCAGAAGAGGAATGTGTGCTATCGAAAAGCGAGAGAACGCTTCGACTCCTTCCCAAAGATCGACCTGAGATCGTTACGAAAGAAGCCTCTCCCTCAATTCCCCGCACGAACATCCAAGAACGCGTCACCAAATGCATCGCGGAGAAAACAGGCTACAGCCCTGAAGATTTAGAGTTGGAATACGAACTAGAGGCTGATTTGGGCATAGATACAGTCAAACAGGCCGAAATTTTTGCCCAACTCCGAGAAGAATTTCAAATACCATCTGACATCGACGTCATGCTCAGCGAGATACCCAGTATACAAGCGTTGTGCCTTTGGTTAGAAACCCAAATTCCACAATTCACAAACACCGACGACGCGCCACGCACAGCGGAAAAGACAACCAAGCCTCTGATAGAACCATCTGTTATCGATCCGGTAGCAAGTGAACCCGTCGTGCCTGCCGAACCCACTGCACCGAGCCAAGACGTACAAGAAACCGATCTCGACCCAGCGCTCCTCTTGGATCCACCACGCAAAAAGCGAAGTCGCCGGAGGGTTTTCTCACCCAAAAAACAAACGACGGCTTCTCAAAGGACGGTCAGCCGAACACCACCCGATTCCACCATCTCTCAAGAGACCGTTGAAACCAAGCCCGAATCGCAAACGATTACCCCACCTCCCTATGAGCACATCCCTCTTCCTGCGACGACGCGGATCTATCGCCCCGTTCGAAGCGATGCTCCCCGACAGGAAAGCGGATCGCTCGAAGGCAAGAGCTTTGCCATCATTGGACGCACACCCTTATGCTCCGCCCTAAAAAATCGTTTAATGCAACTCGGCATGTCCGAAGAAGACCATCCCGACTATGTATTAGACCTCGCAGATCACTTTGAAGCCTCATTTTACTTCGCTAAATTTGCGAAACACCCTGCACATTGGTTCTGTATTACCCGACTTGGGTCTGACATGGCATCCATTCCCCCCAAGCAGAGAATGACTGCGGGTGGACGGGCAGGATTTTGTAAGTCTTTACAGAGAGAATGGCCGGAAACCCGAGCCCGCGTCATAGACATCGATCCCAAGCTAACGCAAGAGGCTTGTCTGCATGCAATTGTGGCAGAGATGCGCTGCCAAGATTCAATCGTAGAGGTGTTTATCGGAAAGGAGGAACGCACCCAACTCGAATTGCTCCCTCTTCCCTCACCCACAGCCCTGAGTTCAATTAAACCGGAGCAACGTCTCAACGTGATCTGTACGGGAGGAGGACGCGGTATTACAGCAGAAGTACTCAAAGCCTTTGCGAGATATCACCATGTTCACATCGCCATCCTTGCACGCACCCTACCCGGCAAGGAACCACTCGACGAGCAAGCCGCGAAAGAGCGAATCAAACGGGAACGCACCGCGCAGGGGCTGTCTTGCACACCGGTCGCAATTCAAAAAGAACTTGAACCCCTACAAAAAGCAGAAGAGACGCGGAAAAATGTAGCCATCCTCAAGAGCCTGGGCGCCAGCGTTGAATTCTATCAAATAGACCTGTCCAACCGCACCCTCCTTTCAGATCTGATTCAATCCATTCAGAAAAGCTGGGAAACCATCGACTTGTGTATACACGGAGCGGGGTACGAAAAGTCCAAACGACTTGAGGAGAAGGAATTGGAAGAGCTCCGTGCCGTATTTAATCCCAAGGCATTTGGAGGAGAAACACTCTTGCAATATTTGTCTCCGGAGACCACCTTTGTATCCATGGGATCCGTCGCGGGTCGTTTCGGCAATCCAGGCCAAGTCGATTATGCCGCGGCGAATGATGCCATGGCGCGTGTGTGCCTGGGTGCCCGCAAAGCGCTGCACATCGATTGGAGCGCTTGGGGAGATACTGGTATGGCAACAAGAGGTGGTATGGCCTATGTGCTGAAAGAAAGGGGCGTACGACTTCTCTCAGCACAGCCCTGTGCTGAATTGGTTGTACAGCTCATTCGTGACGGTATATTTGGGGAGATCGTTGTCACCGATGCCTTGGGAGACTTCGATAGGCCGTCCAGTGCTCCTTTTATCGACTCGATTCGCGTATACGGCGATCATCAACGTTTCTACACAACACTCCATCTAGACAATGCACCGTGGCTGAAAGATCACAGCATTCAAGGGCGTCCGGTTTTACCGGGTGTGATCGGTATTGAAATGATGGCCAATGCGGCTTCGCATATGCTGCCGGGCTCTTCTTACTGCGGCGCCTCGGCCGTCGAATTTATCGCTCCGGTCAAGCTGTTTGATGAAATGCGCATCGAGATACGCGCCTACCTGGTTTCGAAAGAAGTCGTACAGTGCACACTTTTTACGCACCGAACCATGGCCACCGGTGACGTGAAAGAAGTCGAGCATTTTCGCGCCAAGATTCATTTGGAGCCGATTGGTGCAATTGAAGACCTTCCTACACTTTTGGGAATCGAATATCTTCTTGGGAAGGAAGACATCTACAAACGATTCTTCCACGGCCCTACGTTTCAAGTCCTCGACCAACTATACGAGGTGTCTTCTAACTTTCTCAATTGCGAAGGGGCCGTCTCCCATACGTCTCTGCATGCACAGCCATGTATGACCGCACCATTGGCATTGGAAGCCGCATTTCAAGCTGCAGGCCTCCATCATATGAGTCAGCAAAAAGAGTTGGTTCTACCAGCTGGCTTCCGCGAACTCGAATTCATTGAAGCGCCGAAGGATGGAGAAGCAATTCAAATCACCGTTCTACAGAATGAATCCAGCTATGATATCGACATCGATACCGATAGTGTTGTCGTATTAAGGCTTCGCGGACTAACATTTTCCCCCTTTGGTCCACTTCCCCCATCCGATTATCTTCCAGAGCCAGAGGAAGGATGGTTTGAGGGGATTCTGGCACCACAGCGCGTCGAAACACCCCCAGCCCAAGATTCTTTTTCACAGCATTACACCGCTGTGGAACAAGGCAGGGCAAAGAGAAAACAAGAGCATGCAACGGGAAAGAAGGCTTTGCGGAATCTTCTGCAAAGCGCATACCCCGCATCCGCTTTCGACATTTCAAAGGATCCTCTGGGTAAACCCATCATACAAGACCATCCTGAAATTTCCGTATCGATATCCCATTGCAATCGTATTGGATGGGCATCGTTTGCAACCGATGCATGGATCGGGATCGACCTTGAAAAGATCGAACCGCGACCATATAGCTTCATAAAGCACTGCTTTCACCCTTCCGAACAACGGGTTGCTTACCGCAATCCAGCGCTCACAACCGCGATATGGTGCTGCAAAGAGGCGGCGCTCAAAGCGCTCGGCATTGGACTCCACGTGGGTACGAAAGAGGTTAAGATTTCTCTTTGCACCCCATTCCGCGCCACGATTCAATTTTTGGGACGTGCACAGATTCGCTATGCAGAGCTCGGCTATCCCACCATAAATACGAAAATCCGTTACCGAAATGGCTATTGTCAAGTTGTGGTCGGGCTTCGACCACAAAAAATAAAAATCTTCGATGAACGTACACAAAATACTGGGTAAGATAGCAACAAAAAGGGAGACAAGATGGAGATCTTAGAAAGTCGAAACGGGATAGACATCGTTCGCCTACATTCCTCTGAAGACGCGAAACCCTATCGGGCTTCTTTCGTCGGTTCCTACCAAACTATTTTTGCCGATCCTCCGTATAACGAGAGGTTTTTTCCTTCTGAAGCCGAAGCGGTGATCTACAAAAACTTGCAAACCCCGGAACACATTACACTTCTTTGTGTACAAGACGAGTTGGTTGTTGGATTCGGTTTTGCGGTACCCGTTCATTCTCGCAGTGCGGTGATTCAGAAATTACGTGGTTTGATACCCGTCTCAAACTCTTTCTATCTCGCCGAGCTCGGTATATTGGAGCAGTACAGAAGACGCGGTTTGGGGCGAGCGCTCACCGAACATAGATTGCGACTCATCAATGCCCAAAAGTATTCGTACGCTGTTCTTCGTACCAGTGTGGTAAAAGACAGCTCCTACAGGATGTTTTTGAACATGCAATTCGAGGACATGGGTGTATACACCGAGGTTTCTTCACGCAGAACCGATGGAAAAGTTCGCACGGATCGCCGTCTCTACTTAACCAGAATGCTCGAATCAACGTAGGACGAGAAATGGTCTACAACGGCGGAGGCGGCATCTTTTCCGGTTGCCGCGCGCAACCCCGCGTATCCGGGCTCTCGGTTCACCTCGAGCAACAAAGGGCCTCTATCGGTTCGTATAAAATCGACGCCCGCCATCGGCAAATCAAATAACGCACAAGCCCGTAAGACCAATGTTGACTCCTCCTTTGTCAAACGGATTTCTCTACCGACGGCTCCCCGGGCAATATTGGCGCGAAATTCTCCCGCGGGAGCCAACCGTTCCATCGCAGCATAGATACGGCCGTCCAAGACAAAGGCACGAACATCTCTCCCCAAAGGGTATACGCACTCTTGTATGACGTAATCGCAGCCTTCCTCACACAACCGCTTTACTTCACGAGAGAGCACTTCGAGGGAATTGATCATAAAAACCCCTTCTCCTTTAGCAGATTGGGCAATCTTTAGAATGACGGGCCATGAGAGCTTGTCAAAAACAGACGAAATACCGCTAAAGGTACTGCTTGAATAGGTTGTCGGCGTTGGGAGACCCGCGGCCTGAAACAGTACCGCCGCACTGAGTTTGTCCGGAATCTCTCTATACAGCGGTTTGTAGACTTTTTGTCCTTGCTCGCGCATTGACAACAACAAAAGCGGCATAAAACTGTCTCTTTTCGCCCAAAAAGGATAGACCAAATCAACTGGTTTCCAAGGAGTTCCTTGGTATAAGATGGGCTTTTCTCCCGTACACAAAACAAATTGACCCACATCGATAACCTCTACTTGGTGCCCTTTCTTCCGAGACGCCACAACCAAAGGATGCTCCAAACGATCTGCAACACAACGGGTCAAAAACTGGATTCGCATCGTTTTCCCATTAAAAAAGTGAGCGCAATTCCGGAAACCCCGATGGCGGGCAATCCGCTAAGACGACCCCATCTTTCAACATAATCACGCGGGACGCAATCTTTTCCAACGTATCGAGAACGTGTGTAGACAACACGATCGCGGTTCCGAGCTCTTGGAGCTCCGATAAAGCCTTTAAAACCCTCTCGACCGAAGGTGGGTCCAAGCCGTTTAACGCCTCGTCAAGGATCAAAACAGAGGGTTTGGCGACCAAAGCGCATGCGATGGCTGTCTTTCTACGCATACCTTGCGAGTATTCTCGGATTAAACGATCCGCATCATCACCCAATCCCGTCAGATCCAATGCCCACTCTACATCTCCAATTCCCCGTATCTCCTTGACGAAGGAAATCATCTCGCGCGCGGTCAAATACTCATACAAAACGGGAAATTCCGGAACATATCCGATTTTTTTCCGGCCTTCGTTCGGCTCTTTGGCCATATCGACCCCACCGATACATACATATCCTGCGGTGGGAAATATCTGTCCCGTTAACATTTTGATCGTCGTCGATTTACCGGCGCCGTTCGGACCAACCAAGCCAACGAATTCGCCCGCTTCTATTCGGAAGCTCAATGTTCGAACCGCCTCTACCGACCCAAAACGCTTTCCCAAATCCTTTACTTCAATGCTCATATAAAAAACCTATTATCGCCCAAACCAGTAATGCAATCGGAGAATACAACCATAAACCACGCTCCCGCATTTGAATACTTAATCCAGCACTCAGGGCCGAACAAAACAAAACCATCATCTCAATCAATAAATACGGTAGCAACGAGGCATCGTTGAATAGGAAAAGTACGAACGATGGGAGTATCGCTCCTTGCGCGTACAAAAACGAAACCCAAAACCGTGCAATTCCGACTTCCCTTGAGCGGACGCCCAAGGCATCATCTAACCATAGTGGATCCCCTTTAGCAAACAGAGCCGAAATTGCGCAAACCCCCAGGGAACCCGCTGCACTCAACACCACTGCAGTATGATGATCGCTCGTCCACGCAGCGACAAAGGCAAAGAACCCAACCACCCAGGCGCCGATTGGCCAAATTCTCAACGCGCGCCAACCATGCCGTAGCGCGCGTAAGAACTCCAATCGATCACCGGCCAACCAGTCCAAGTAAACGCTCAAGACCTCATCCCCTTTTTCTAAGACCGCCCACCGCGCGTCTATCTCTGCTACCACCGCGGATGCAGGTACCAGTTGTGACTCACTCAAGCGAATTGCGAAGGGTAGCGCAATCACACCGATCAACACGGGAAGAAAGAGCAATGCGACTGCAATCGGTCTCAATTGTACGGCGCCTTCAATCACCGAACTGGACATCATGATTCCAAAGCCAATCCAAAACAATGCAAATCCGGGGGCGTAAATAAAAGCCGCCTGTTCCTTCGGATTCTCTCCACGAAGAGCATTCAGAACAAAATCGAGCCGGTTGGTTCGCGCAGCCCATACGCTCCCCAGGTGGATGGTATAACTCAAACCAATCATTCCAAACCAACTGCTCCAAACAACCAGTGCCAAAGCCGCAAACGGTACGGTATACCCCTCCCAAAGCAGGGGCAACGCAAGACCCAAAGCGGCAAACGGCCAGCTCCAAGTACGAGAAACCGTTCCGATCATTAAGGAATAAATCCACTGCTTCGGCTGAATCGGATGCGGGTTTAAAATATCTCTTTCTCGTGAACGAATAATATCGTGATAACTTGCGAGCGAGACCGCACCGGCAACCCCACCCCCCAATCGGAAAGACAATCCTTGTAAACCGTCGAAAAAATGAACCGAATCGAGAAAGTGAAGCAAAGCTGGCTTTGACAAAGGTGAAATCAAGCAGCAAGCGATAAAGATGATTAACGATAGATGCGAAGACGGTTTACGAGAGGCTACGAGCTTGGTAACCTTAAGATACGGATTTGACATCAGGAATGAACTTCGCCGCGCAATGAATTTGCAAAAGCCTTGGTAATACGAACCGGTATGGTTTGCCCAACCCAAGATGTTCTTCCCGGAAAGTTCACCGTTTTGAACGTAGACGTTCGACCACAAACGACGCCTTCATCATGTTTGCTCGGCCCTTCCACCAATACGGGTAAGACCGTCCCTTCGAGTAGTAGATGTTCCTCTTGGGCAATCTGTCTTTGACGCGCTTGCAATCTCATCAAACGTTTACCCGCTAAGACAGGATCAACGGGATCTCTATTGGCCAATTTTATTGCGGGTGTGTCGGGGCGCTGCGAGTACTTAAACGAGAAGGACGAGTGAAAGCGGACTTCTTCGAGCAATGACATGGTCTGCTCAAAATCTTCTGCGGTCTCTCCGGGAAACCCAACAATAAAGTCCGTGCTTAGCGTCAAATCGGGTCTCGCATCCCTCAACTGCGCAACGACCTCTAAATAGCGCTCGCGCGTGTAGAAGCGTTTCATACGCCGGAGGATTTTGGAAGAACCGGACTGAACCGGCAAATGCAGATAGCTACAAAGCGTCGGTATATCGCGATACGCTTGTATTACATCGAGACCCATGTCGCGAGGATGTGATGTTGTGTAACGGATCCGCTCAACACCATCCACATCTGCTACCGCATATAGCAATTGCGCGAAGGTTTTCTCTCCGGTGCTCTTGAGCCCCTATGAATTCACATTCT
>JAYYRF010000188.1:0-3581 GCA_036127535.1 Myxococcota bacterium
TTGAATTGTACGATGTTGAACGCGAGAGATCGAAAGTCTCTTTTGATGTTGGGCGTGGAAAAAGAGAAGGTTTGATCCCCATAGGAAAGCGTAATGTTGCGTTCGGGCCAACCGCGTAAATCGATGCGGTGAACATCTTTGATGGGGATGTGAACTTCTTGGGCACCGGCAAAGGAGTCTACCGAACCCGTTGGGCAAAACAGAAAGTGTTTATGAGAGAGACTCGCGATTCCTTTGATGAATAAAATGCCTCGGTTAAAGGTGATACCTTTGGCATTCCACGTTTGCGAAACCCCTCCTTCTTTTTGCGCGATTAAAAGCAAATACAATTTGGGGATTAAATCTCCCATGATTGAAATCGTTTGCTCGTACGTTTGGATATCGAGGCTTTTCTTCAGAAGATTATAGGAAAAAGAACTGACCTCTTCAAGGGTGCACTCAAAGGGTGGATAGCGCTTGAGGAAAGAATAATACGCATCGACCCGAAGCTTTTTCGACGTAAAGAAGATCTGTGCATGGGCGGTCAGTTGTCCCGTAACAAAAACCTGTATGTCTCCTTGAATATAGATAATCTCTCGAAAAGCCTGAATGTTTTCTTCGCCTTGGATATTACCGATGGAAAGGGCTTTTCTACGGAGGAGAAGTCTCTCGTATATGCGGTGTCCTCCCTTGCCAAAAAAGCGATACTTATTGTCCTCTGCGTGGATATGAAAAGAGTGTCTGAGCCAGTGCTTGTGATCGATGAGATCTATTTTGTCGAGGTCGATGGAGACACTAATGGGTGGACCCCACTTACTGCGGCTTAGAAAAAGTATCCGAACGTTTGTCAGCATTAACGTTCCACTTTTTGGGAAAAATTCCCTTGCGAGAGAGGCGTTATCCGATGCGATGATATATTCTTCTTCTTCGAGAGAAATGTTATCCATTCAAAACCTTTGGCATATTCTTTGTATTATCAAGGAAGGAGAACAAAATCTAATGCATATTGAAAAGATACATGTTTCTTATTCTTCGTGTAAGCCCTCTCTTTAGAGAGATGAATAGGAGGATCGCCGTTGAGTGAAACAGGACGTAAAGATGGTTGAGCGATTGTTGAAATGGACAGATGTCTGCAATAAACGGTTGGGGCAACTGTGTGCGACACTTCTTCTTTTGATGACGGTAATTGGTGCTTTGAATGCTGTGTTGCGCTATATCGGTAAGTCAATGGGGCAAAACTTAACCTCCAATGCCATGATTGAAATTCAATGGCAGTTGTTTAGCGTTTCATTTCTGCTCGGTGCGGCCTATGTCTTGAAAGAGGATAAACACGTACGCGTCGACGTTCTCTACGGAAAACTTTCTCGCAAGAGAAAAATTTGGATCGATTTGATTGGTAGCTTTGTCTTCCTAATTCCCTTTTGCCTTTTTGGGATATGGTCCTCTTGGAATTACGTTTCGAATTCTTGGTCTTTGGGCGAGGTTTCGTCCGCGGCCGGTGGGTTGCCGCTATACCCGATTAAAACCCTGATACCCATGTCCTTCTTTTTGCTTCTCCTGCAAGGACTGTTCAATGCTCTTCGCGCTTTCCTTTTTCTTCGAGGGGGTGAGAATGAATCCTGAGTATTTGGGCGCCATTATGTTTGTAACGGCCTTTTTCTTTATCTTTTCCGGTTATCCCGTCGCGTTTGCTTTGGGTGGAACCGCGCTACTTTTTAGCGTCATTGGTATTGCGATCGGTGAACTAAGCAGTTCGATGCTACTCATGTTTCCACAGCGTGTTTTTGGCGTTATGTCCAACCAAATCTTGTTGGCGGTACCCTTTTTTATTTTGATGGGAACGATGCTTGAAAAATCGAAACTTGCCGAAGATTTACTGGTGACCATTGGAGAGCTTTTTGGATCCATACGCGGTGGTTTGGCGCTGGCGGTTGTCTTTGTAGGAACCCTCTTGGCGGCTGCAACGGGCGTTGTCGGTGCTTCCGTAGTTGCCATGGGACTGATTTCCATGCCTTTGATGCTGAAAAGCGGATATTCCAAGGAGCTCTCTTGTGGTGTCATTACCGCTTCCGGAACATTGGGACAGATCATACCCCCCAGTGTGGTGCTGGTCGTATTGGCCGATCAGCTCGGTGTATCCGTGGGAGACCTGTTTATCGGCTCTCTTACGCCCGGGCTCATGCTTGCCAGTTTCTTCGCGTTGTATGTTTTGGTCTATGCTTTCTTTAAACCCGATGCCGCACCGGCTCTCAAACGAGAAGGTTCTAAAGCGGAATTGTTTCGGAGGGTAATTTTTGTATTGCTTCCTCCGCTCGTCCTAATTTTGTTGGTGCTGGGTAGCATCTTTGGTGGGCTTGCTACACCAACGGAGGCTGGGGCTCTTGGAGCGATTGGTGCGATGCTGCTCGCAGGGCTAAACCGTAGATTTAGCGTAAAGAATTTGTTCGCTTCTTTGGATGAAACCATCAAATTAAGCGCAATGGTTATGTTTTTATTGGTCGGATCGACCGCCTTTGCGCTGGTTTTTCGTCTTCTCGGAGGAGAGCATTGGATTCAAGATATTCTGACCAGCTTACCCGGAGGAGCGGTCGGATTGATTGTAATTGCGAATTTTATTGTTTTTATTCTGGGGTTCTTTATCGATTTTTTTGAAATCGCCTTTATTATCTTACCTCTTTTGGTTCCGGCGGCCGAGGCTTTGGGGATCAATTTGATTTGGTTTGGCGTTCTCTTGGGTATGAATCTTCAAACGTCTTTCTTAACGCCTCCCTTTGGGTTTTCATTATTTTACCTGCGCGGGGCTGCTCCAGAAGAAGTAGAGACCAAGCATATTTACAAAGGAGCGATTCCATTTATTATCATTCAAATCGTCGCTTTGCTGCTGGTGTTCTTCTTTCCGGAAATTGTGACTTGGCTGATCCCTACAGAAGAGACGTTACCACGGTAAGACCAAATTCTCGGCGGATTCGAGAACGGGATCTTCCTCATTTTTCAGTACAAATTGCGCAAAAAGTTGTCGCATGTCGGCATAGGCTTGGTCTACTTGGGCAAGATCGTGCTCGTTTTGGGCGTGCGCCAATTCGATCAGAAGCCCTTCGAGTAGAATTCGGATCAGTTTGGCCATGCGCTCCGGGGGAATGCTCAGTTGGTGTAACTGATCGGAAAAAACCGCACGGATTCCGTCTTCGAGCAGTCGCGTCGATTCCAAGTAAAAGTCTTGAAGTTGCAGTCGAAGATGGTCTTTTTGGCTCGCTTTTCCGAGCGTTTCAACAAGGAAAGGTGCACCGGGTGAAAGGGTTCGAATGGAAGACCACATTGAATCCAAGGCATCCAAGGCAGATGCAAGTCCTTTTTCCCCGCGATGCGCCCGCTCTAAAAACCGTTTGTGCAATTCGCGAAAAACACCGCGTTGGGTTTCGATCAGGAGAGATTCTCGTTGGGTATTGGTATCGATGGTGCCGAACACAACGCTTTGCATTCCTTGTATGATATTTTTTCCATGGAGGAGTATTCTTTGTCGTTTGCTCATATTATTCCCAAGATAAATTTCGGACGGCGCATTATGGTTCTAAAAACAGTGTGGCGACAATCTGTCCGTGATC
>JAYYRF010000189.1:0-4716 GCA_036127535.1 Myxococcota bacterium
CGCAATTTCTGTTTGGGTGAAACGTTTGCGGTTCCGTTGTTTCATGCGATGTATGCGGGAACAACGCACCCCATGGCAAAAAAAGCGCTGGAACGTGTTCTGCGGGACGAGGCTGTACACAGAGCCTTCGGATGGGACGCTTTAGACGCGTTGTTGGAACGGGATATCCCTCAGATACGGTCTTATATTGAGAAGGTTTTACCAAGATATATCGAGCAATTTCGTTCGGCTTACGCCAGCGGAGAGCAATCGAATCCCCTCAGCGAATCCGAACGAGCCATGGGATTAATTAATCTTTCGGACTACAAAGAGATTTGGACAAAAACCTACGAAACAGATGTGAAAAAAAGATTTGTAAAAAGGGGGATTCAAGTCCCTTAATCTACTGAATCTGAAGTTCGTCGAGATACAGGTGCGCGTCATCGTAGGCATTTGCGGAGACAGTTATTCTTCTGAGGTCTGTAAAATTACCGAGACCAATTTCAGAAGCGATATAATCGTGCAATAAGAATTCGACCCAGAACCAGCTCTCGCTGATCTGAGTAAAGTCTTGATAACAGTCGATGCAGAAATGAGATTGTCCGGCATTGATTGGGCCTTGTGGAGCATAAAAATTGGTTCCGCGTGCTTCTGCAAACTGAATTCGATGAATTTTGTTGCCGTTTGTGTTTTGAAACGTCAGGATGAGGCTGCCATAGCCGTAATTGCTTGTAGATGCGGAACGCATCATGAATGATATTTTTTCAGGGATACCATTGCAAGACAAGTTTTGCGTAATGCCAAGGTCTGAACTTGCGGCCGCATAGGTGTAAAGAACATGGCTACCGATTTCCTCATCCATGATGATGTCGTTGGTTCCGCTACCTGAATTGGTGTATGTACTCCATCCTGTGTAGCCGTCCTCAAAATCACCATTGCTAAGTTGACTACAAGCATTGAGATATCCATCGCAGTTTTGATCGATACCATCGGTAGGGATTTCGAGTTCTCCTGGATTGATGTTTGGCTCGTTATCGTCGCAATCATCATTGGAAGCTGATTCATACAAACCGCTACAATCAAGTGTGGTGCCAACAATGTGAGTATTATGACCGTATCCATCTTCATCGTTGTCTTCAAAGCAAACATCAACGTCGTCGCAATCTTGATCGATTCCATCACCGGGTGTTTCGTAGGCGAAGGGATAGACGGATGAGTCCGTGTCATTACAATCGGTTCCTGAAACGATAAAGATGGAATCTGGTTGTTCATCACCATATCCATCTTGGTCGACATCGGTCATACAATCAGTGGCTGAGTCATTGAACGCTGAACCAGGATATGTATAGGAATCGTGATCGTCGCAATCACCGGGAAGTATGGTTTCGTTTGATGCGCTGCATCCCGGCTGTGAAAGAATGGTTGTTGTGGCACCATATCCATCTTCATCGGAGTCCAAGTAGCAGAGATCAAATGTGTCGCAATCTTGGTCTATACCATCTGCAACCACTTCTGTGGACTTGGGATAGATTGAACTGTCGCTGTCGTTACAATCTGTGTTCACCGTAGAAGAACCGGGATCGGTGCAGCCCAACGAACTGTATGTAAAGGCCGCCTGACCATACCCATCCATATCGGAGTCTAAGTAACATTGATCATTGTTATCACAGTCCTGATCGATGCCATCAGCGGTAATTTCGGTGGCGTCGGGATGAATCGATGCCGCAACATCATTACAATCACTTCCGGGGTGGGCGGTATTGATGGGATTGGCATCGCCATACCCATCATTGTCTGTATCTTTCATGCAAAGTTGTGGATTGGATTCATTCTCTGCGGCACCGGGAAAGGTATTTACGCCGCTATCGGGGTCGTCGTCGCAGTCGCCGTTTTGATCGGAGACGCCTGGGGCTGAACAAAATAAATCCGTACCCGAAACAACAACATTGGAACCGATTCCGTCGTTGTCGAGATCTTGGTAACAGTCATCTGTATTGTTGCAGTCCTGATCGATGTTATCGCCCCCGATTTCAGGTGCGCCCGGATAAATATCGCTGTCGTTATCATCGCAG
Organism: Myxococcota bacterium; assembly: GCA_036127535.1. Classification (GTDB taxonomy): domain Bacteria; phylum Myxococcota_A; class UBA796; order UBA796; family UBA796. The sequence goes on from JAYYRF010000189.1 coordinate 2,052, forward strand.
TCTGTGCCGGCTTCGTATACTCCGCTGCCGGCGTCCCCGTATCCATCTTGGTCAGAATCTTTCATGCATGCGACTTCATCGTCGTTCTCAGCCGCGCCAGGAAATATATTTATACTGTTGTCATTACAGTCCGTGCTGTGCGGGGAAATCTCATCACCGACACAATCTAACGATACTGATGGCGTCGTTAATTCTCCTCCAAAACCATCACCATCGTTGTCTTCAAAGCACAATTCAAGTCCATCGCAATTCGAATCGTTGAGATCCCCGGGAATCTCTTCTGATGAAGGGGACACCGATGCATCATTGTCGTTGCAATCATCTTGGTTTTCCACGTAGCCGTTGGGAGCAGAACACGCCATAATCGTGAGAGAGTCGCTCCCAAAGCCATCGCCATCAGAATCGACAAAAAACGTTGAGCCACCAACATCGTCTCCTTGGACGTTGTCCGTCTCTCCACTGCAATCGTTGTCGATGCCGTCACAAACTTCTCTTTGTGCAGGGTGGATGTTCGGATTGCCATCATCGCAATCCTCGGCCACGGTCGACCAGTTCCCTTCGGGTTTTTCACACGCGAATACGGATCCTGTATCGATAGCGCCATACCCATCTTGATCCTCATCTCGATACCATTCGTTCTTTTCGCTGATGCTTCCCAATTCCGGGTCGCAATCTTCCGATAGGTATATACCGTCACCGTCCGGATCGAGGCGTCTTTCAAAGTCTGCAGAGCCGATGTAAGCACAGGAGAGATGTAGGAAGAGAAATGTAATCATAAACGCCTCTTAGGTTTTCAGGCTAAAATGAATGACGAGAACAGAGCTGACGTTCGTCTACCACACGCATGTAATCGAAATCCGTGCACGTTCAATTGGATTCATGCACGCCCCTCTAAAATAGAATTTGTTTGCCCCCAGCATGAGTTTTTTTTGAGATTTTTACTCATTTTTTATATAATCTCTTAGTAATTGTAACATAATTCCGATTCCGTATATAATTCGCGAACCTTTTGGAGACTGCATGTCAAGAATTTTATTACTCCTTCCGTTGGGAGCCTGCATAGGCTCAGACAAGCCTACCCTTAACCCTTGTGGTGGAGATATTGAAGTAGGGATTTTCGATCCGGTAGACTTTTCTATCTTTCCTGAAGGTGCAGCCATTGAATTAAGCCTAATGATCAATGATACCTGTGGAAGTGACCTTCAAGAAAATAGCTCTTTTGTACTGAGTTCCTCTCTCCAAGAAGAGGTCGTGATTGACTACACCTTTGTGAGCGAAGACGAGGTAAATGTAGAATTGAAAGAGCCGCTTAATGTCGGTCAGCATCTATTGAATCTTAAGGTCTCCAACAGCGATAGCAATCCTGGAGAAGACCAAGTTAATCTAAGCATTGTCGAAAACACACCTCCAACGATTCAATTGCGCAGCCCGAGCTCTTTGGGCGAAGGCTTTCTCGCTTCTGAAGGAGCGTTGTTAATCGTAGACGTAAACGATTTAGAAGAAGACTTAGACACGCTGGATTTAAAATGGTTAATCGATGGAGATGTTTATCCCGGACCCGAAAATCCGACTTCTAACGGATACGCAGAATACTCTCCGACAAACTTAGACCCTGGTTGCTATAGCCTAGAAGTGGTTGTGGCAGATGTCCTCGGTCAAACAGCATCTGCCACAGGTGACTTTGTTTTGTATGTGGCTGAGGAAGATCTCGACGCTTACATCTACTTAGAGGATCTCGATGGCGATGGCTGGGGATCGGAAGCCAACGATATCATATCCTGCGTTCCACCTGAAACCGGTGTTCCTTTTACGGCGGCTATCGACTGTGACGATACAAACCCGGAAATCTATCCAACCAGACCTGATTATTGTGGGGATGGTATAGATTCTGACTGTGAACCCAGCACTCCCTTTGGATGTTTTCCGACCGGTTCTCTCGGTGCCAATAGCGCTGATGTGACCTTGGCAGAAATTGATAATCTAGGGGCAACAACGAGATATGGTTTGGACATCGTCGGTGCCGGCGATTTCAACAATGATGGTTTTGACGATTTGGCATATGGAACCAGTGATGTTTTTAGTGGTGGGCCCAATGCGCCGATTTATCCCTTTGGTTCCGTACAACTGATTTATGGGCCGATTGTTGGAAGCACACCGGATGTAGACGCACATGAATCTCGCTCTGAATTTCAATGTTGTGGAAATTACTTGCGCCAATCGAGAGAGTTTGGTCGGATGTTGGCCGGTGGGAGCGATATTACAGGAGACGGCATTGATGATCTTTTTGTTGGAGCGATGGATGCTCGCTATGGCGCTCAAGATATAGGAGCAGCGGTTCTGATATCAGGATACGACTCTGCTCAGTATACACCACCTGAAACAATATTAGACTTGAGTACAGCATCCCAAGATTCTACCTACATTCCGTCACAGACTGGAGGTATGGGCGTTTGGACAATTCAAGGCGAGGAAGTCGACTCTGATGCGGCTAGAGAGATATACACGGTCAAGGATATGTCCGGAGACGGACTTGATGAACTTGTCGTCACATACCCCGTCAACAATTCCATTCATATAATTCAATCGCAAGATATACCGACGGATTCCTATTTCTCTGATCTGACAGACCTTAGCTATTGGACGGTGGAATCGGACTATGATATCG